>NZ_MWJN01000087.1:0-36731 GCF_002027145.1 Microbispora sp. GKU 823
CCGTCGGTGCGACCTGCGCACCGGCTCCGCGCCCGGCGGCGGATTCGTCGTGGAGGCGCGGCTCCCCCGCCTCCCGGGTGCCGCTGATTCCCGGGCTTCCGGCGCCCCTGACGGCCCTCCCCGCCCCTGGGGTCCTGCCGCACCCGCCGACCCCGTGGGAGGGCACCTGTGACCGGCGCCGCGCCGATCCGCGTCGTCGTCGCCGACGACCATCTGGTCGTCCGCACCGGCTTCGCCGAACTGCTGGGCAGCCAGCCTGACTTCGCCGTCGTCGCGACCGCGGCCGACGGAGCGCAGGCCGTCCGGGTCTGCCGGGAACTGCGCCCCGACGTCGTCGTCATGGACATCCGCATGCCGGTCATGGACGGCATCGAGGCCACCCGGCGGCTCGCCGGCTCAGGAACGCGGGTCCTCATCCTGACGACCTTCGACCTGGACGAGTACGTCTACGACGCGCTGCGCGCCGGGGCCGGCGGCTTCCTGCTCAAGGACGTCACCGCCGAGCGCCTCTTCGACGCGGTCCGCGTCGTGGCGGCGGGCGATGCGCTGCTGGCTCCCGCGATCACCCGCCGCCTCATCGGCGAGTTCGCCCGGCTGCGGCCGATGCCCGACCCCGCCGTCCCGGCCGCGCTCACGCCACGTGAGACGCAGGTGCTGCGGCTGATGGCCGAGGGGCTGTCCAACTCCGAGATAGCCGCCCGGTTGACCGTCACCGAGGAGACGGTCAAGACCCACGTGAGCCGGGTGCTGGGCAAGCTCGGGCTGCGCGACCGGACCCAGGCCGTCGTCATGGCGTACGAGACCGGGCTGGTCGTGCCCCGCTCCACGGGTTCTCCAGGACGACAGGGCCCCGGGCCGCAGGGACCGAGCTTGGCTGACCCCGCCTGACTGGTCCCGCTGACCTGGCCCCGCCTGACTTGGCCGCGCCTGCGCCGGCCGTCCCGTCCTCAGCGGGATCGATGGAAATTGGGCCTTGCCCGTGTCGCGCCGCGGAACTACGCTCCGGCTAATTCTTAGGAAACTTTCCTAACGATTAATGGAGGCCGGATGCGCCGAACAGCCGTTTTCCTTGTGACACTCCTGCTGATGTCCGCTCTCGCCGTACCAGCCCGGGCCGCCACCGGCCTCACCGCCGTCTTCACGCTCACCGGCACCCAGGGCAAGTTCGTCGTCACCAACTCCGGCTCCACGGCCGTCACCGGCTGGTCGATCCAGTTCGACCTGCCGGCCGGCGTCACGGCGGGCAACCCGCAGAACGCGACCATCAGCCAGAGCGGGACGAAGGTCAGGCTCACCCCCGCCTACTACATCAACACGATCCGGGCGGGCGGCACGACCGAGCCGTACAGCCCCTCCTTCACGCTCAGCGCGGCCGCCCAGCCGGCCAACTGCACGATCAACGGCGCCAACTGCGACGGGACCGGCGACCCGCCTCCCCCGCCCGCGCCGCTGACCGCGACCTTCACCGGCAGCGGGACGCAGGGGAAGTTCGTGGTGAACAACAACTCCGACACGGCGTTGAACGGCTGGTCGATCGTGTTCGAGCTACCGGCGGGAGTGACCGCGAGCAATGCCCAGAACGGCACGCTGAACCAGAGCGGGCGGCAGGTCACCCTCACCCCGGCCTTCTACAACACCACCATCGCGGCGCACGGGTCGACGGAGCCGTACAGCCCCTCCTTCACGCTCAGCGCGGCGGCAGAGCCGGCGAGCTGCCGGGTCAACGACGTCAGGTGCGACGGCTCGGCAGACACCCCGCCGGGTGCGCCGTCGAACCTGCGCGCCACCGCCAAGACCACCAAGACGGCGATGCTGGCCTGGGACGCCGCGACCCCCGGCAGCCTGCCCGTCACCACCTATGAGGTGTACAACGGCACGGCGCTCGCGGCCACGGTGACCGGGACGAGCGCCACGATCACCGGGCTGACGCCGAAGACCACGTACACGTTCACGGTCAAGGCGAAGGACCGCAAGGGCAACCCGTCACCGGCGAGCGGCGCCCTCACGGTCACGACCAACGACCCCGCCGACGACACCCAGCCGCCCACGGTTCCGGCCGGTCTGCGCAGCACCGCCAAGGACGCCACCAGCGTCTCGCTCGCCTGGACGGCCTCCACCGACAACAAGGGCGTGGCGGCCTACGACGTGTACACCGGGAACGACCTGGCGACCACGGTGACCAGCACCACGGCCAAGGTCACGGGGCTGTCGCCGTCCACCGAGTACACCTTCACGGTGCGGGCACGCGACCTGTACGACAACGTGTCGGCCGCGAGCGATCCGGTGAAGGTGAGCACGGCCGACATCGTCGGGAACGGCTACGCCCGGGTCGGCTACTTCGTCCAGTGGGGCATCTACGGCAGGCAGTATTTCGTGCGCAACCTCGAAACGACCGGCGCGGCGGCGAAGCTGACCCACCTCAACTACGCCTTCGCCAACATCGACCCGGTCAACCTGACCTGCCTCAACGGCGTGACCAAGGGAACCACGTCCAACCCGCAGGACCCGAGCCAGGGCGACGGCGCGGGTGACGCGGACGCCGACTACGGGCGGCCGATGAGCGCCGCGCAGTCGGTCGACGGCGTCGGCGACACCGGCTGGGAGAATCTGCGCGGCAACTACAACCAGCTGCGCAAGCTCAAGGCGAAGCACCCGGACCTCAAGGTGCTCATCTCGATCGGCGGCTGGACGTACTCGAAGTACTTCTCCGACGTCGCGGCCACCGACGCGTCGCGCAAGAAGTTCGTCAGCTCCTGCATCGACATGTACATCAAGGGCAACCTGCCCGTCTACAACAGCGCGGGCGGCCCGGGCAGCGCCGCCGGGATCTTCGACGGCATAGACCTCGACTGGGAGTGGCCCGGCGCCGAAGGCCACGCCGGCAACCACGTCAGCCCGAACGACAAGGCGAACAACACCGCGCTGATCGCCGAGTTCCGGCGGCAGCTCGACGCGCTGGGAGCCACGACGGGCAAGTACTACCTGCTCAGTGCGTTCACCCCGGCCGACCCGGCGAAGATCGCCTCCGGCTGGGACCTGCCCCAGGTCGCCAAGTATCTCGACGTGTTCAACATCCAGGGCTACGACTTCCACGGCTCGGGCAGCGACAACTCGTGGGAGCCGAACCGGACCGGGCACCAGGGCAACCTCTACACCGATGTCGACGACCCCTACTCGTTCCACTTCAGCGTGGAGAACGCGGTGAACGCCTACCTGCAGGCGGGGGTGAACCCGCGCAAGCTCACGATCGGCCTGGCGTTCTACGGACGCGGCTGGCAGGGCGTGACCGACGGCGGGAAGGGCGGCGAGTGGCAGCAGGCCAACGGCGCGGCGCCCGGCCAGTTTCAGGAGGAGGCCGGCACCCGGGGCTACTCCAACCTGGTGGCGAGCGTGCCGAACTGCACGGTCAGCCATGACGAGCAGGCGGTCGCGACCTCCTGCTACACGGGCAACGGCGGCCAGTGGTGGAGCTTCGACGACGCCTGGTCGATCGGGCGCAAGGCGGCCTGGCTGCGGAGCAAGGGCCTGCTCGGGGCGATGATCTGGGAGATGTCCGGCGACACCGGCACCCTGATGGGCGCGCTCGACGCGGGCCTGAAATGAGAACGCCGTGACCGGTGCCGGGCAGGCGTCCGGCACCGGTCACGGGGTCGATGGGGACGGGGTCATCGGGTGCGGCCTCGTCGGCAGACGGCCGCCCGCCCTCTCCTCCGTTCCCGCCAGTGGTACCCGGCTCCCACCAGAACGCCCAGCACGGTACGCCGCTCCGAGCGCAGCCCGACCGCAGGGCTCCCGTGAGGAGCCCGCGGTCACGGCGGCGTCGGAGGCGAAGGGCCGTATCACGGCCTGGGCGTGGAGAGCCGGGTCACAGCTCGGGGGTGGAGGGACGGGTCACGGCTCGGAGGGGCGGGGGCGGAAGCCCTTGAGCGCCTCGTCGACGATCCGCTCGGGAAGGCCGGCATGGGAGTCGCCGGGGTGGGACCACTTCGTGAGCCAGATCATCGCCCCGCTGAGGAGCGCGAGCGCCATGTCGATGTCGAGGTCCGCGCGCAGTTCCCCGGTCTCCATGCCACGCCGCAGGACCGCCGCGACCACCGCCCTGCGCGGCTCCACGGCCAGCTCGCGGAACCGCTCCGCCAGGCGGGGATGCCGCTCGGAGTCGCTCATGGCGATGTTCATGATGCAACGCGTGCGGTGGTGGAGGGCCTCCTCCTGGATCACCCGGAGGTAGGTCACCAGGTCGTCCCGCACGGTTCCGCCCTGTGGCAGCGGGATCGGCGGCTTGAGCGTCGCCAGGGCGTCCACCACCAGGTCCTCCTTGTTGGACCACCTGCGGTAGATCGTGGTCTTCCCGACACCGGCGCGGCTGGCGATCGACTCGATGGACAGCTCCGACACCCCGATGCCCTCACCGAGCAGTTCGAGAGTGGCCTCGATGATCGACCGTTCCGCCTTCTCGCTGCGCGGGCGGCCCGCCGGGCGGGCTACCCCCTCAGCCGTCTGCTGCGTCTTCATGACGAGTTCACCGCAACCTCTGAAGGAAGCCCGGTCCTTCAGGGCCGGGAGGAAGCCGGACCGCGTCAGGGGTGGCCCGGCGAAGCCGGGACAGCCCAAAGCCCGAAGCGCTCACGACCTTGCTCCTTTCGCCGACCAAGCGAACCAAGTGACAGTAAAATCCGAACATGCGTACGGCGTACAAGGTGCGGATCTACCCCACCCCCGAACAGGCAGCGGTGCTGAACCGCACGTTCGGCTGCGTACGCCTGGTCTGGAACATAGTCCTCGCATGGCGGCAGGCCCGCTACCACGCCGAGGGTGCCACAACCTCCTACGCGCGGACCGACCGGTACCTGACCGAGCTGAAACGCGACGGCGGCCACGGCTTCCTGTACGAGGTCTCCAGTGTCCCCCTGCAGCAGGCGTTGCGCCACCAGCACACGGCGTTCGCGAACTTCTTCGCGGGACGCGCCCGTTCCCCACGCTACAAGTCCCGCCACGGCCGCCAGTCCGCCACCTACACCCGCTCGGCGTTCCGCTGGCGCGACGGCCGACTGTGGCTGGCGAAGATGAACGACCCGATCGCGTTCGCGTGGTTCTGGCCCGAGGTCGACCCCGCCACGATCAACCCGACCACGGTGACAGTCTCCCGCGACAGCGACGGCCGCTGGTACGCCTCCCTCGCTGTGGAGACCGCGACCGGACCCGAGCCGGTGCCCGCCACCGGCGGCCAGGTCGGCATCGACCTCGGCGTGACTCACTTCGCCGTCCTGTCCACCGGAGACAAAATCTCCAACCCGCGCCATCTGGAGCGCAAGGCCAGAAACCTGGCCCGCTACCAGCGCCGGATGGCCCGCAAACAGCGCGGCAGCAGCTGGTACCCCTCGTCCAAGACCTGCTCGGCGTGCGGACACCTGCTCGCCGCACTCTCCCTGTCCACCCGGCACTGGACGTGCCCGGGATGCGGCACCCGGCACGACCGGGACGTCAACGCCGCCAAGAACATCCTGGCCGCTGGTCGAGCGGTGTCTGCCTGTGGAGCTGACGTGAGTCCGCAAGGGCCCTCCCTTCGGCGGTCGGCGGTGAAGCAGGAAACCAAGCCCGTGAGGGATGGACTCCCCCGCCCTTAGGCGGGGAAGGAAGTCAAACTACCGCCGCTTCCTTTTCGGTCTCAGCCTTGATGACCGCGGCGTCGACCGAAGCAGCCTTGCCCGGCATCCAGCGGGCCACCACGAGAGTGCCGACGAGGGCGACGAAGGCCGAGCCGAGGGCCGCCCAGTGGATGCCGGTGACGAACGCGGCATTCGCGGCGTCGAGCAGGCTCGCGCCCCGCGGGCCCAGGTGCCCGGCGACGCCGGCCGCGCCCGAGATGGACTCGGTCACGACGTGGCGGAGCTGCTCCGGCAGAGCGGCGACCTTGCCTTCCATGTCGCTGCGGTAGCTGGCGGACAGGATCGCGCCCAGGATGGCGATGCCCAGCGTGCCGCCGACCTGCCGGACGACGTTGCTCATCGAGGAGCCCACACCGGCCTTCTCACGCGGCAGCGCGTTCATGATGGCCGTGGTCGCCGGGGGCATGATGTTGGCCATCGCCGCTCCCTGGACGAAGCCGAGGGCCAGCAGCATCCAGATCGGGGTGTCCACCTGCACGAAGGCGTAGGACGTCAGGGCCAGCGTGATGACGAGCATGGCCACCGTGCCGACGGCCCGGGCGCCGTACTTCTGCACCATGCGCGCGCTCTGCGGCGCGAAGATCAGCTGAGCGGCCGCGAACGGCAGCACGAGCGCCCCCGACTGCAGCGGCGAGTAGTTCCGGACAATCTGCCAGTAGAAGGCCAGGAAGAACATCACGCCCATGGCCGCGAAGAACACGAGGCCGACGGTGGCGATCGCGGTGGAGAAGCCGGCGTTGCGGAAGTTGCGCACGTCGAACGCGGGGTGGTCGATCCGGCTCTCGTACCAGACGAACGCGGCGAGGATCGCGAGACCCAGCAGCGACGGCACGATCACCGAGACGTCGGCGACGGTGCCGAGGTCGCTGATCCGGACGATGCCGTAGACGAGGCTGATCAGGCCGAGGATGGACAGCAGCACGCCGACCGGGTCGAGACCGGCCTTGTTCGGGTCCTTCGAGTCGGGCACGATCGTGGCGATCAGCACGAGGCCGACAAGCACGATGGGCACGTTGACGAGGAAGACCGAGCCCCACCAGAAGTGCTCGAGCAGCAGGCCCCCCGTGATCGGGCCGATCGCCACGGCGATGCCGACGCCGCCGGCCCAGATGCCGATCGCCTTGCCCCGCTCGTGGATGGGGAAGACGTTCGAGATGATCGCCAGCGTGGCCGGCATGATGGCGGCGCCGCCCAGGCCCATCAGGGCCCTCGCCGCGATGAGCTGCATCGGGTCCTGCGCGTACGCGCTGGCCAGGGAGGCCAGGCCGAACAGGACCATGCCGACCATGAGCATCCGCTTACGCCCGTAGCGGTCGCCCAGCACCCCGAAGGTGAACAGCAGGCCGGCGAACACCAGCGTGTAGGAGTTCATCGCCCATTCGAGCTCGCTCTGGGTCGCGCCCAGCCCGTGGACGGGATCGGCGATCGTCTTGATCGCCACGTTGAGGATGGTGTTGTCGAGGACGACGGCCAGCAGGCTGAACACCATCACGCCGAGGACCTGCCATCGGCGTGGGTGACCTGTATGAGCTTCTGGACGAGCTTCCACGGATTCCCCCATGATTTCGATACGGTTGTGTTTCGCAACGCAAGCGTAGCGCTACTTCATTCCGATACGCAACGGGACCGTTTCATAATCCCGGCGGTACCGCCGTATCCGCTGGTCAGCTGGACAAAATCGATCGGCCGAGGCGCCGGCCCGCGCACCGCCCGCCTCCGATGCACGTGCGCCCCGGGGTGCCGGGGGCCAGCGCCGGGACGCCACGGCGTCTCGCGCGGCCACCCGGAGCAGGCGGCGGACGCCCTCCGCGCGGCGGCCCCGAGGGACAGCCGCCACCCCCTGTACATCCGCGCGGGGGCCGGTTCTATTCCCGGTCCGGGCGGAACCGATTCCTCGGCCCGGCCCGGTCCTATTCCGCGGCGGGGGCGGGAAGGGGTGTCGCGACGTCCGGCCCGGCCGCCACGTCCGATCCGGCCGCTGCGCCGGAACCGCTCACGCCCTCCGATTCACTCGCCGTGCCCGATCCGGCCGGGGCGAAGGCGGCGGCCGGAGCCTCGCGCCATACCAGGGCGGCGAGCAGGGCGAGCGCGACGCCGACCGCTCCGGACACGGCGAAGGCCCAGGCGGGGCCGTGGGCGTCCAGGAGCCCGCCGGCGAGGGGCCCGGCCAGGGCTCCTCCGATCGTCAGCGACGTGCCGTGCAGGCCCATCGCCTCACCCCGCGCCGCCGCGGGGACGCGCCGGTTGACCGCGTCCACGGTGGACGACAGCGCCGGCGCGCACAGCAGCCCGGCCGGCACCAGCGCCAGGCACAGCCAGCCCCAGCCCCCGCCGACCAGGCCCACGGGCGCGGTCAGCAGCGCCAGGCCGCCCGCGAGCAGCCCGGGCGACAGCCCCCGGGACAGCCCGCCGTACACGAATCCGCCGACGAGCGAGTACGCGCACCACAGCGCGAGGACCAGCCCGGTCCAGGCGGTCGCGCCGTCGGCCTTGAGCATCGCCACGACGCTCAACTCGGTCGTGGTGAGCACGAAGGTCAACCCGGACACCAGGCAGAGCAGGGCGAGCAGGCCGGGCCGCAGCCACTGCCGCCTGGGGACGGCCCCCTCGTGCCCCGCGGCCTCCTCGGCCGACCGCGTGGGCGGGTTGAGCAGGTACAGCGCCACCCCCGAGCCGGCCAGACCGGCGGCCACGCCGTACATCGTCGCGGTGCTGCCGAACGCCGTCACGCTGGCGACGGCGAGGGCGGGGCCGACCATGTACGACAACTCCACCCCCATCGAGTCGAGGGCGAAGCCGGTCTGGTGGTTCTCCACCGGCACCATCGCGGCCACGCACTGCCGGATGGCCCCGAACACCGGCTGGCTGAACAGCCCGCCGATCAGCGCGCCCGGCAGCAGCACGGCGTACGGCATCGCCGGCGCGGCGCACCACAGGCACAGTTGCACGATGGTCGTCACGGCCATCACCGGGCGCAGCCCGCGCCGGTCGACGAACCGGCCGACGAGCGGCGAGCCGATCGCGGCGCCCGCCATGGAGGCGGTGCCGACGAGGCCCGCCTGGAAGAAGCCCAGCTTCTGGTCGTTCACCACGTGCAGGGTCAGCGTCATGCCGGTGCCGGTGAGGGGAATTCTCGCGATCATGCCGACCAGCAGCAACGCCCGCACACCCGGCAGGGCGAGCACCCGCCGGTAACGATCAAAAGCCATTGTGGTTCCTTACCTCCGCACGGCATTGTGCCGGGTGCCTCCGACATTCCTGCGGCCGGGTCGCCTCATTCGTCCCTTTGGTCCCACTCGTCGCAGGCCAGGATTACGGCGCCCGTATGGGGGTGTTCCAGCCCATGACGGCATGCGATGATCTGACTGTCCGGGGACGCCACAGGGGCGCCACGAGGCCTGGAGGTAGCCATGTCCTCTGTTTCCGTTGTGTCCAAGCCCGCCCTCTACGGCGGGGCCGCGGGACGCAGGGTCACCGTCCGCGACATCGCGGCAGCCAAGGAGCGCCACGAGAAGTGGCCGATGGTGACGGCGTACGACGCGATGACCGCGAGGGTGTTCGACGAGGCGGGCATCCCGGTGATGCTCGTGGGCGACTCGGCCGCCATGGTCGTCTACGGCTACGACTCGACGCTGCCCGTCACGGTCGACGACCTCATCCCGCTCACCGCCGCGGTCGTACGCGGCTCGTCGCGGGCGATGGTCGTGGCCGACCTGCCGTTCGGCTCCTACCAGGCCTCACCCCAGCAGGCCCTGGAGACCGCGGCCCGCTTCGTGAAGGAGGCCGGCGCGCACGCCGTCAAGCTGGAGGGCGGCCACCGGGTCCTCCCGCAGGTGGAGATGCTCGTGTCGGCCGGGATTCCGGTCATGGCCCACCTCGGCCTGACCCCCCAGTCGGTCAACGCCTTCGGCGGTTACCGGGTGCAGGGCCGCGGCCAGGCGGGCGACGAGATCATGGCCGACGCCAAGGCGCTCGAGCACGCGGGCGCCTTCGCCGTCGTGCTCGAATGCGTTCCCGCCGACCTCGCCCAGCGGGTCACCACCTCGCTGAGCATCCCCACGATCGGCATCGGCGCGGGGCCGCACACCGACGCGCAGGTCCTCGTCTGGCAGGACCTGATGGGCCTGACCCCGCAGCCCGCGAAGTTCGTGAAGAAGTACTTCGACCTGGCCGGTGAGATGGACCGGGCGATCCGCGCGTACGCCGACGAGGTCGTCTCCGGCGTCTTCCCCAGGCCCGAGCACAGCTACCGCTGACGCCCCGGCGGGCGGCCGCCGCAACGCGCGGCGGCGCCCGTGACCGGCGTCTCCTCGTGGAGGCGCCTCAGATCGCGTCGAGCGCCTGGGCGAAGTCGGCCCACAGGTCCTCGGCGTGCTCGATGCCCACGGCCACCCGGACCGTCCCCTCGCCGATGCCCGCCGCGGCCAGGCCCTCCGCGCTCACCGAGCGGTGCGACGTGGTGGCCGGGTGGAGGATCAGGGTCTCCACGCCGCCGAGCGAGGGCGCGAGCAGCGCGAGCCGCACGTTGCGCATGAACGCCTCGCCGGCGGGACGCCCTGCGGCGAGGTCGAAGGAGAACACGCCGCCGAAGTCGGGCAGGAGCTTCGTGGCGAGTTCGTGCGACGGGTGGGAGGGCAGGCCCGGCCAGTGCACCGCGGCCACGGCCGGATGCCCGGCGAGCCGCGTCGCGAGCACGCGGGCGTTGGCGCAGTGGCGCTCCATCCGCAGCGGCAGCGTCTGCATCCCCCGCAGGGTCAGCCACGCGGCGAACGGGTCGGCCGTCGCGCCGAGCTCCACCGCGTACGACCACACCGTGCGATACACCTCCTCGGAGGCGAACACGGCGATCCCGCCGACGACGTCGGTGTGCCCGGACAGGTACTTGGTCACGGAGTGCACCACGATGTCCGCACCGTGCTCGATGGGCCGGCACAGGACCGGCGAGGCGAAGGTGTTGTCGACCACGGTGAGGATCCCGGCCTCGCGCGCCGCCGCGCACATCCCCGGCAGGTCGGCCACCTGCGTCATCGGGTTGGCGATGGTCTCCAGATACAGCAGCTTGGTCGTGGGCCGCACGGCGGCGCGTACCGCCGCGGGGTCGTCCTCCGGCACGTGGGTGACCTCGACGCCGAAACGCTCCGCGAGGTCGGCCAGCGTCTGCGCGGTGGCGCCGTACAGCGCCGACTGGGCGATCACGTGGTCGCCCGACTTCAGCAGGCCGAGCAGCACCGCGTTGATCGCGCCCATGCCCGAGCCGGTGGCCACTGCGGCCACGCCGCCCTCCAGGCCGGCGACCGCCTCCTCCAGCGCGCGCACGGTGGGGTTGGAGAGCCGGCCGTAGACGTAGGCCCCGTCTGGCCGCCCCATGCCGTCGGCGAAGACGGCCGGGTCGTCGAAGACGAACCCCGAGGTCTGGTAGATCGGCATGGAGATCGGCGTGCTCGCCTCCGGCACGGGGCGGGGCAGGTGGACGACGCGCGTTTCCGGATGCAGGGAGCTCATGCCGTCCAGAATTACCCAGAAACTGCACTCTTGTCAGGTTGGGCGGCCGACGATCGGTTACGCGGCGAGCGGAGAAGGCGTCCGGCGCCGCCGCCCATGGTGAGGATGAGGGGATGGACGTCAGCTTCCTCCTCGTGCACAGCCCCTCCGTCGGCCCCTCGACCTGGACCCCCGTCGCCGAGATCCTGCGGGCGCGCGGGCACACCGCCGTGGTGCCGCGGCTGACCGACGTGACGGCCGGTCCGCCGCCCTACTGGCCGAGGGTGGTGGACGAGGTGGCGGCGAGCGCGCCGCGCGGCCCGCTGGCCGTCGTGGCGCACAGCAACGCCGGGCTGTTCGTGCCGCTGATCGCGCAGGCCCTCGCCGGGCAGGTCGCCGCGTGCCTGTTCGTCGACGCCGCCCTGCCGCCGCGCAGGGGCGCGTGCCGGGCGGCGGAGCCGGAGCACCTCGCCTTCCTGCGCTCCCTCGCCGACGACGCGGGCGTCCTGCCCCGCTGGACCGACTGGTGGCCCGAGGACGACGTCGCCGCCCTCCTCCCCGACCCGGTGCTCCGCCAGGTGGTCGTGGCCGAGCAGGCGCGGCTGCCCCTCGCGTACTACCAGGAGGAGATCCCGGTGCCGGCCCGCTGGGACCACCTCAGGAGCGGCTACCTGTGGTTCGCGGACGCGTACGCCGCCCTCGCCGACGAGGCCGGGGAGCGCGGGTGGCCGGTCGCCCGCATCCCCGGCGAGCACCTGCACCAGCTCGTCGCGCCGGAGGCGGTGGCCGACTGGCTGCTCGCCACCGCCACATAGCCGCACCGGTGGACGGGCACGCTCAGCGGGCGCCGAGTGCGCGAGGGAGCCGGACGACGACGAGGCGGTTCGGCACACCGCTGTCCACCAGCCTGCCGTCGGGGCCGAAGTCGCCCAGGCCGAAGTCGTTGTCGTTGGCCAGCGCGATCGTGTGCGGGTCGAGCACCGCCAGCCCCTCGATCTTGCCGGGCAGCGACGGCACCAGCGCGTTCGGCTCCAGCACGAGCGACTTGGCGGGCAACCTGAGGCCGGACCCTCCGGTCGGCTCCTCCAGCGACGGGCTGGTCTTCGGGTCGTCGTACGGCCCGCCGAGCAGGTTCGTCGCCTTCGTCAGGTCGATCGAGTACACCCGCGCGACGTTGTCCGTGCGCTCGTCCACGAGCAGCCGGTCCCGCCCGGCGTACGCCAGGCCGGAGATCTTCATCTCGCTCTGGTCGCCGTTCACCGTCGGGTCGAAGGTCGTGACGTCCTCGAACTGGTACGGATACTCCCCGGTCACCTTCCGGCCGCGCAGGTCGAAGGTGAGGATGCGCCCGACCCGCGACTTCTTCGCGGCCTTCTTGTCGGGGTTGGCCAGCGGGCTCTGCACGGCCAGGTACAGCGTGCGCTGGTCGGACGAGATCGCGAGCCCCTCGAACCCGCGGTTCTGCTGGCGGCTCGCCAGGATCGCGGGCAGCGTCTCCTTCACCGGATAGTCCGCGCCGGTCAGCCCGAGCCCCGCGGGGACGTGCCGCTCCAGCACCCGGCCGTCCGGCGACACCCGCACCAGCGACGGGCCGTACTCGTCGACCAGCCAGAAGTCGCCGTCGCGGGTGCGCACGAGGTCCTCGACGTCCAGCCCGCTCGGGTTGTACGGCAGCGCCGTGCGGCCGTCCCAGGTGTAGGGCGTCTCGTCGTGCCCCGCCTGGTTCGACAGGCCGGTCACCGGCCTGCCGGAGGCGCCGACGATCGGGACGTACTGCTTGATCTTCGCCGTGCCGTGCGTGACGGCGACCCGGACGATCGCCGGGGCGAACTCGGGCACCGGGAAGGTCCGGCGCTTCTCCCCGTCCACGGTCGGCTGGCCGTTCGGGCCGCGGTCGGTGACGAGCCAGAACTCCCCGGCCCGGCCGGCCGGGAACAGGCCGCTGCCGACGCCGCCGAGCCGTACGCCGCGGTCGTCGGCGATGGACGGCTGCACCTGCTTCAGCGCGGGGGCGGGGAGCGTGACGTCGGTGACGACGACGGGGCCCTTGGCCGGGGCGGCGACGGCCGTACCGGTGGTGGTGAGGGTGAGCGCGGCGGCGATCGCCAGACCGGCGGAGACGTGACGGAGCACTGGAGACCTTTCAGACGGCGACGACAGCGCCCGAAGGTAGTGAACGTCCACGTCTCCGACGTGACGATCAGATGAAGCGCGGATGGCTACACGTCGGTGACCCGGATGCCGGCGTGGGCCTTGTATCGGCGGTTGATCGAGATCAGGTTCGCCGTGAGGGCCTCGACCTGGTGGGCGTTGCGCAGCCGGCCCGCGTAGACGCCGCGCGCGCCGGGGATGCGGCCCGCGAGCGCGCGTACGACGTCGGTGGCCTCGCGGTCGTCGCCGAGCACGAGCACGTCGAGGTCGATCTCCGCCACCGAGGGGTCGAGCAGCAGCACCGCCGACACGTGATGGAAGGCCGCGACCACCCGGCTGCCGGTCAGCACCGCCGCCGCCTGCTGCGCCGCGCTGCCCTCCTCCACCGGCAGCGCGTACGCCCCCTGCTTGTCGAAGCCGAGCGGGTTGACGCAGTCCACCACGATCTTTCCGTCGAGCGGTTCGCGCAGGGACTCCAGCAGCGCCTTGTGCCCCTCCCAGGGCACCGCGACGATCACGACGTCCGCCTCGGCCGCCACGTCGGCGTTCGCGGCCCCGCGTACGCCGATCTCGCGCGCCGCCTCCTGGGCGCGCTCGGCGCTGCGCGAGCCGATCAGCACGGTGTGCCCGGCCAGCGAGAACCGGCGGGCCAGTCCCTTGCCCTGATCTCCGGTCCCACCCAGGATGCCGATGGTCAGCGCGGAGACGTCGGGCAGATCTACGGTGGTGTGCTCAACCATGGGTCAGATCATGCCAGCAGGTCATCGCCGCGCCCCCTCCGGGGCGTCCCCGCCACCGTGTCCGGTGATCGCGTTCACACATCCCACCGGCGGTATCCGAGCACGGCAACGGCGATCAGGACGACGGTCCAGGCCATGAGGAGCAGCCCACCGTGCACCGGTGTCACCGCGCCCGCGTCGTCGGGCGGCGGGAACCACATGGCGAATCCGGCACTGTCCGGGAGGTATTCCGCCGCGGGGACATGGTCGCGCAGGAGCGGTCCGGCGATGAAGAGATACCCCAGCAGGACGACGACCGCAGCGAGCGTCCGGCGCACGAGGGCGCCGACGGCCGCGCCGATCAGCGTCGTGAGCGCGAGATACGCGGTCGCACCGCCCAGCGCCCCCGCGACACGGCCCGAGGCCACGGGTGCGGCCGTGTCGCCGAGCACACCGGCCGCGAGCACCACCCCGGACAAGGCCGTGATCGCCGCCGCGGGAAGCACGACGACCGCCAACGCGACGTGCTTGGCGGTGAACTGGAGGGCGCGGCGGGGCATCGCGGTCAGCGTGGTGCGAATCTGCCCGCCGACGTACTCGGAGCAGGCGGCCAGGACGCCGAGGACGACGAAGCCGGCTTGCGCGTAGCCGATCGAAGCCAGGCCGATGTCGGGAGCGCTCCTGGTTCCGGCCGAACCCCGCAGACCGGCGATCGTGAAGGCGATCGCGAGGATCAGATTCACCACCAGAGTGCCTCCCAGCGTGAGCCAGGTCGCCGGAAGAGACACGAGCTTCGACAGCTCCGCCGCGAGCGCCTGGGCCGCTTCCCGGCCTCGGGTGCGAGTCGTCGCGGGGACCGTCATGCGTCCCTCCGCGTGAACGAGATCGCGGCGATCACGAGGAGCACCGTCACCCAGGCGGTCATCACCAGGCCTCCGGTGAGCGGGCTGATCTCGGCGGTGCTGTCGGCGAGCTTCCGGATGAACATGCGGACCCCGGCCATGTCGGGCAGATAATTCGCGAGCGGCGTGATCTTGGTCAGCAGGTAGGTGACGGAGACGACCGAGGTGTTCGCGATGAGCACCGCGAGCGGAACGGCCCCGTGGCGGGTGAGCACGGTGATTCCGGAGGCGAGGAGCGCGGAGTACACCCAGTAACAGGCCACGCCCGCCAGCCGCGGAACGTCGTCCGCTCCCAATGCCGGGGCGTGCTCTCCGAGCACCACCCGGACGACGCCCATGGTGGTCACTGTCGCGGTGATCGCGAGCATCGCGCTGCTGATCGCGATCGCGGACAACTTCGCAAGCAGGAATCGGAGGCGGGAGGAAACGACGGTCAGGCTGGTGGTGATCTGGCGCCCGCCTCCGGAGTCCGCGCTCTCGGTGACGTACTCGCTGCTGACGGCGACGACGCCGAGGATGATCGCTCCGACCACGCCGAAAGCCAGCTCCTGATAGCCGGAGTCGATCGCCGCGGCGCCTCGATCGATCGCCCTGAGGGTCGAGGATGCGGTGATCGCGGCGACCACGCCCGGCACGAGCACCCCGGCCGCCGTCGCGATCCACACCGCCGGCAACGAGGCGAGCTTCGAGGTCTCTGCCGCGAGCGCCCTCATGGCGCATCACCGGTGGTGAGGGCGAAGAACGCGTCCTCAAGGGTGCGGTATGAGCCGGTGACCTCGTCGAGGGTGCCGTCCGCCACGACTTTGCCCTCGTTGACGACCACGACGTCGTCCACTGTCTCCGCGAGCTCCCCCATCAGATGGCTGGACAGCAGCACGGTCCGGCCGGACGCGACCCGTTCTCGAAGAAAGGTCCTGATCCACCGGATGCCGTCCGGGTCCAATCCGTTCACCGGTTCGTCCAGGACCAGGATCTCCGGATCACCGAGCAGCGCCGTCGCCAGCCCGAGCCGACGTCCCATGCCCAGCGAGTAACCGCCGACCCGCTTGGACGCGGCGTTCGTCAAGCCCACGACCTCGAGCACCTCGTCGACACGTGCGCGCGGCAGTCCCGCGGAGCGGGCCACCCATCGCAGGTGCGCCCGGCCCGTCCGCGCCCGATGCGCGCCGGAGCCGTCCAGCATGGCCCCGACCATGGCGAGCGGGTCACGAAGTTTCGCGAACGGGACGGAACCGATGAGCGCCGTGCCGGAGGTCGCCCGATCCAAGCCCAGCAGAATGCGCAGTGTGGAGCTTTTGCCCGCGCCGTTCGGGCCGAGGAACCCGGTCACTCTTCCGGGGCGGGCCCGGAAGCTGATGCCGCTCAGAATCTCTCTGGAGCCCCGTCGCTTGACGAGGTTGTCGATGGTTATCACGTTCACATGTGAACGCGGAGCATCACCTCCGGTCATCGGACCGACGACCGGACTCGGTTGCGCGGCTCAGACCCAGACCTCTCGGACCCTGGTCCGATGCGCCGTTCAGGGGCGCGTCCTTAGATTTGGAGCATGAGGGTCGACCACGCACTTCCGAGACGCGGGCGGCGAGTCTGGCCACTGGCCATCGCCGTTCACGTCGTGCTGCTGCTCGCCCTTCTCTCGGTCAGCCGCGGAGGTCTCGCCGCGGTCGTCCTCCCCGTCGTCATCGCCGCGCTGGCGTTGGCGGTCACCGTGTGGGCGGCGTTCAGCGCGCGCCGGCAGCGGATCGCGTACGAAGCGCGGCTCACCGCGTGGGCCGGCGAACGCGCGACACAGGCCGAACGTCTCCGAATCGCGCGCGAACTGCACGACATCGTCTCCCACGGCCTCGGCCTGATCACTGTTCGGGCGAGCGCCGCACGCTATCCCGGCGCGGGAGACGACACCTCTGCGGCGCTGTCGGATATCGAGCGCATCGGGCGGCACACCACGACGGAGCTACGCCGCATGCTCAACGTGCTGCGAGACTCGACTGCTGCGGCCGCACCTCTGCGGCCCGCGGACTCCCTCCACGACCTGCCGGCCATCATCGAGGATGCCGAAAGGGCAGGCCCGACCGTCAGGCTCAGGCTCGGGGAGATCGACGACATCAGCTCCGGGGCACAGCTCGCGGTCTGCTCCATCGTGCGCGAAGCCCTCACGAACACGGCCCGGCACGCCGGACCGACCGGCGCGAACGTGTACGTCGGTCGCGACGGTGACTGGATCGTCACGAGCGTCTGGGACGAAGGCCCGGTGGACGGATGGACCCCACACCCGGGAGCCGGGCACGGAATCGAGGGGCTGAGGGAACGCGTCACCGCGATCGGCGGAACCTTCGAAGCCCAGCACGTCGAGAACGGCTTTCGTGTCACCGCCCGTATTCCTGAGGCTCGAATGTCATGAACGACCGCGGAACCCCGATTCGCGTCGTCATCGCCGACGACCAGCCCTTGCTGCGTCACAGCCTTGCCGCCGTCATCAACGCCAATCACGACATGACGGTGGTCGGCGAGGCGGGCACCGGCGACGAGGTCGTCAGGCTGAGCGCCGAACTGCGCCCTGACGTCGTGCTCATGGACATCCGGATGCCGGGTACCGATGGAATCGCGGCCACCCGCCGCGTCATGGCCGACGCAGGCATCGGATCCGTGAAGGTCATCGTGCTCACGATGTTCGAGCTCGACGAGTATGTCCGCGCCGCCCTCCACGCCGGCGCCAGCGGCTTCCTCCTCAAGGATTCCCACCCCGACACGCTCCTTGACGCGATCCGCCGGACTCATCAGGGCGAATCGCTGTTCGCCCCGCAAGTCCTCACCCGCATGATCGAGGCCTACATCGCCCAGCCACCACGCGCGAAGCCGGCGCGTCTGGACGCTCTCACCGAGCGGGAGACCGAGGTTCTCGCTCTGGTCGGTCGCGGGCTCTCCAACGACGAGATCGCCGCGAGACTCACGATCTCGATCAAGACCGTCAAGACACATATCGGCAACCTGCTGAGCAAACTCCAGGCACGAGATCGCGCGCACCTCGTCATCGCGGCCTACGAGGGCGACCTCGTAGGCCGCTGAAGTCGCGCGGGTGCTCCGCTTCATCGCCACCGCCGGCGGTCCCGCCTTCCTGGGAGGCGCCGGCGGTGGCTCTTGGGGACGCTCAGCAGTTGGGGATCGCGGGGAGACCGGCGACGCGGGTGGCGAGCCAGGCCACCGCCAGTGGGGCGCCCTCGACCGCGCCGAGCACGTGGCTGCCGGCCGGCAGACCGGTCCACAGGACGTTCACGCCCCGCGCGCAGTACTCCTTCCGCAGGGTCCTGCCCACCTCGTACGGGATGATCTCGTCACCCTTGGCGTGGTAGAGGAACAGCGGCACCCGCGGCGCGGACGCGCCGAGGCGGTTCTCGGCGAGACGGGCCCGCCAGTCCGGCAGGTTCAGCACGTCGGCGGTGGTGAACTCCGCCAGCCGCCGCCCGCCGAATTTGGTCCGCAGGTCGCTCACGCAGTCGTCGCGGGCGTCGCCGAACAGCGCCGCGCCCTCCGGGGTCAGGTAGCCGTCCAGGTGCAGCTCGGGGTAGGCGGCGTCCAGCCCGATGCCGGCCGCGGCGGCGAGCCCGAAGTCGCCGGTGCCGTCCAGGTGCTCGGCCACCGCCCGCAGGTCGGCCGGCACCCCGCCCGCCGCGACGCCCTTGAGCCGCAGCTCAGGCGCGTACGACGGCTGGAGCTGGGCGGCCCAGGCCGCCGACGACCCGCCCTGCGAGTACCCCATGACCACGACGGGAGCGCCGGCGGACAGGTTCGCCTCCGGCACCCGCGTCGCCGCCCTGATCGAGTCGAGCACGGCGTGCCCCTGCGACAGGCCCGCCATGTACGTGTGGTCGCCCGGCGTGCCGAGGCCCTCGTAGTCGGTCACCGCGACGGCCCAGCCCTTGAGCAGCATCAGGCTCATGATGGCGAGCTCGGCCTCGGTGCCGTTCGCCATGGCGGCCGACGGGGCGCACTGGTCGCCCATGCCGTGGGTGCCGACGGCGTACCCGGCGATGGGCCGCTTGCCGAGGGGATACGGGGAGTCGGGGACGAGCAGGGTGCCCGAGACGACGTTCGGCTCTCCCGTCGCCGAGGTGGACCGGTAGCGGAGGTGCCAGGCCTTCACCGGCACCTCCAGCAGCTTGCCGGGCGCGAGGTAGACCGTCGTACGGCCGGCTTCGACGACGTCCCCGGCGGAGGTCGCGTGCGCGGTGCCGCCCAGTGCGGGCAGCAGGAGAAGAGCCCCGATCATGGACAGGGTGGCACGAACGCGAAGGTTCATAAAGCCGCCTTCCGGCTGTCGGATCACGTTCCACAATCGGCGCCGCGGCCTGATCGTTACCCGGCGGTAACGGTGTGTCAAGGACCCAATTGGCGGGACTTCACGCGCTCGTGTCAGGCACCATGACGGTCATGGACGCCGCATCGGTGAACCTGTTGCGCGAGGTGCTCGCCTCCACCGGATGGCTCGAACGCACCCGGGAGCTCGGCCTGGCCCTGCGGGCCACCCGGTCGCCCGGGGGGCTCCTCGTCGTCGGCACCCCCGAGGAGGAGCCGTGGCACGTCACCGCCCATCTCGCCGACGAGGCCCGGCTGTCGGGCCTCGCCCAGCTCTCCCCCACGCTGGTCCGCTGGGCGCCGCCGCCAGGCGCGCCCGCCCACCTGCGGGTCGGGATGGACCGGCTGCGGAGCGCCGGCAGGGGCGAGACGCTCTTCGTGGTCGCCGAGCAACGAGCGCCCGTTCCCCTGCTTGAGCGCGTGGACGACGCCCGCCGCACCGGCGCCACGATCCTCGCCATCGACGGGGGCGACCCCGAACTGGAGGCCCTGGCCCACGACGCGATCGCCGTACCGGCCGAGGGGACCGCCTTGAGCTTCGACGCGGCGCAGCACCTGGTGAGCAGCGCGGCCGGGGAGGTGCGGCGGCTCGGCCTGCGGGAACGCCTCGCCCGCCTGGCCGAGCGGATCACCGGCCCCCACGTGAGCGACTGAGGCCGCTCCGCTCCGGTCCCCCGGCGCGCCTCAGGCGCCTGCGGGCGGGATGTTCTGGTTCGACGCGAAGACGTTGTCCGGGTCCATGCGCGCCTTCAGCCGGGTCAGACGGCTCCAGCTGCCCGGCAGATACGCCTCTCGGATGCGGCCGCCGCCCTCGTCGCCCAGATGGTTGACGTAGGTGCGTGGGCCCACGGCCGGGTGGAGTTCCACGTCTCGCTCACCCAGTGGCGGTGCCGCTCGGGGTCCTCGGCCGGGTCCTCCCAGGTGGCCGCGATCATCGTCATGTAGTCCGCCGACCGGTGACCGAAGGCCGTCGCCCCCGGGTCCCTGTCGGCGAGGGCGCCCCCGAGACGGCGGAGCAGCACCTGGTTCAGGGGCGACGACGGGTGGGTGCCGTGGTGGGCGAGCGCGGCGACGGCCTCGTCCGGCAGGCCCCGCAGGAAGTCGGAACGCACGTACTGCTGCCGCCCGGGGACGTTCGCGTCGTCGAGCATCCGCTGCAGGGCGACGTACCCGGTCACCCCGAAGGTGTCGACGAGCGGCCGTCCGAGGCCGCGCAGCGGCGCGGTCAGCTCCTGACCCGTGCCGTGCGGGCCGAAGTAGGCGGCCGCGACGCCGACGACGGGCCTGCCGACGGCCTCGGCGGGCACGAAGGGCGCCGCAGGGGCGGACACCAGCGCCGCGACCAGGGACAGCTCGCGCGGCGCCCGCTCGCCGGCCTCGTGGAAGGCCTGGAGGGCGTCGCGGGCGAGTTCTCCCGGATACAGCACCATGCCGGCCCACGCGGGAGCGACCGGGTGAAGGCGGAAGGTGAACCGGGTGACGATGCCGAAGTTGCCCCCGCCGCCGCGCAGCCCCCACATCAGCTCGGGGTCGGTGTCGTCGTCGGCCGTCACGACGTCCCCGTCCGCCGTGACGAGCTCGACGCCGAGCAGGTTGTCCGCGGCGAGGCCGTGCAGCCGGGACAGCCAGCCGATGCCGCCGCCGAGCGTGAGACCCGCCACTCCGGTGTCGGAGATCTCACCGCCGGGTGTCGCGAGTCCCTCCGTCTGCGCCGCCGCGTCGAACTCCCGCCACAGGACCCCCGGGTCCACGTCCGCGAGGCGAGCCGCCGCGCGCACCGCGATGCCCTTCATCGGGCTGAGGTCGATCATCAGCCCGCCCTCGACCACCGAGTAGCCCGGGATGCTGTGGCCGCCGCCGCGCACCGCGATAGGGAGGCCGTGCCGGCGGGCGAAGACCACGGCGGCGGCCACGTCCGCCGTCGAACGGCACCGGGCGATGAAGGCGGGCCTGCGGTCGATCGAGCCGTTCCAGATCCGCCGCACCGTGTCGTAGGCCGCGTGGCGCGGAGTGAGCAGCTCGCCTGTGAAGCCATCGAGGGCGGGAGCGGGAACGCCGATGGTCATGTCGGTTCTCCTGTCTGTCGTCGTGACCGCGCCAAGCCTGAGGCAGGGCGGCGCGCGGGCGGCATCCCTGATGTGAGGGATGGTCCGGACGCGGGAGCCGCGCCCATACTGGCGCGGTGAGAAGTGCGACGGTGCGAGACGTACGGGAGGCGGTGGCCGACCTGTCTCGCCGGGCGGGCTCCCCGCTGGCGCTCGAGCGAGCGGTGGCCGCCCAGGTGACCCGGGTGGTTCCGGCCGACCTGTGGTGTGCGCTGACCATCGACCCGGACACGCACAACATCAGCGGCGGCTTCCACGACGAAGGACTGCCGTTCCGGCTGCTCGGCCGGTTGACCGAGATCGAGCAGCAGGAGAGCGACCCGGACGTCCTGACCATGCGCGAACTGGTCCGCAGCGGCGTGGTCGCGCGCACCCTGGCGCAGGCGACGGGTGGCGACCTCGATCGCAGCCACCGCTTCCGCGACGTGCTGAGCCCGTCCGGCGTCGGGCACGAGGTCCGTGTCGCCTTCCGGGCGCAGGGCGGCCGGGTGTGGGGTGCGATGGTCCTCATGCGGGGCACCGACGTCCCCGACTTCACGGCGCGGGAGCTCGGCGTCCTGCGCGGGATCAGCCGCGTCGTCGCCGACGGGCTGCGCCGGGCCACGGTGCTCTCCGAACGGCCGCCGGCCGGCGACGGCGGTCCCGGCCTGCTGCTGTGCAGGGTGGCCGGCGCCGTCGTGGTCGAGCACGTGTCGGCGGCCGCCCGGCGGCTGCTCGACGAGATCGACGACGGCCGCCTCGGCGATCTCCCGTACACGCTGGCGTCACTGGTGCACGCGGCGCACCGGCGCGCCGTCTCCGGCGCCCCGCATCGCGTCCGGTTGCGCGTCCGGACCGGACGGTGGCTGACCGCGCACGCCGAGCGTCTCGGGGAGGATTCGGTCTCCGTCATCCTGGAGGCCACGCGCCCGCAGGAGATCATGGAGCTGCTCGCCGACGCCTGCCGGCTCACCGCCCGGGAACGGCAGATCGCCGCGCTGGCCGGGCGGGGCCTCACCAACAAGGAGATCGGCTCGGTCCTCTTCCTGTCGGCGTTCACCGTGCAGGACCACCTCAAGGCCGTCTTCACCAAGACCGGCGCCCGGAGCCGGTCCGAACTCGCCGCCCTCCTGCACGGGCACCCCGCGACGCCACCGGAGTGACCGAGCGCCTCGGGCCGTGCGGGTGCGGCCCGCGGGTGCGTCAGGACATGGACGGGCCGAGCGGGGCCCGGCTGAGCTCGCGCACCCGCCGGTCCACAACCTCGGCCGCCTCGCGCAGCACCTCGATCACCACGGCCTGCATCGGGTCGGGCTCTCCCGACGTCGTACGGCTCACCCTGGTCAGCGCCTCGATCCTGCGGCTGCCCACGCCGCGGATGCCGGTGACGACGACCTCGCCCGCCGGGACGTCGAGCAGCGCCAGCGACGGCACGATCGCCACCCCGTGCCCCGCCGACACCAGCCCCAGCACGGGCGGGAACTCCGCGATCAGGTGCACGCGGCGCGGGACGAACCCGTGGAGCTGGGCGAGCCGTTCGAGCGCCTGCCCGCACGCCTGGTCGGGCACTCCGGCCACCCACGGCAGGTCCACGAGGTCGGCGACGGTGGCCGGCACCTCGTCCCACGACGGCGGGGCGACGATGCGGTACTCGTCGTCGTAGAGGCGGTGCCGGGACATCGACGGCAGGGACGCGGCCGGCTGGCTCATGTCCCGTTCCGTCACGACCAGGTCCACACCGCCGAGGCGCAGCTCCTGCACCGCGCCCGGCCCGAACAACTCGTGGATCACCGGCGTGATCCGCGGGTGCCGTGCGGCCAGCTCGCGCAGGGCGGGGACGAGCAGGTGCCGGATCACGGTGGGGTACGCGGCGATCGTGACCGGCCCGGACAGCCGCTCGGCGAAGCGGTTGAGCTCGTGCCTCGCCTCGGCGAGCTGCTCCTCGATGCGCTCGGCGTACGCCGCCAGCACCCGGCCGGCCGGGGTCAGCGTGACCCTGCGCTGCGATCGGTCGAACAGCGCGAGGCCGACCTCCCGTTCGAGCTGGGCGAGCTGCTGCGAGACGGCCGAGGGCGTGAGGTGCAGCGCCTGCGCGGCCTTCATGACGCCGCCTCTGCGGGACACCTCGTGCAGGATCCGCAGCCGCCGCGGGTCGATTTCCATGCAGCAGATCTTACGTGCGGATTAAGAATCCTTCACTTGCTCTTCACTCTCCATGGGCGGATCATCGGATCATGAGCATTCGCGTGGACGGCGAGCCGTCCTGATGTCCACCTTCATCACGATCATCGGCACCGCGGGCGCCGTCGTCCTCCTGTTGGCGTACGCGATGGTGTCGTCCGGCAGGATGTCCGGGGACGGGCTGCCCTACCAGTTGCTCAACCTCGGCGGGGCGGCCACCTTGATGATCAACAGTGCGTACCACTCGGCCTGGCCCTCGGCGATACTCAACCTCGTGTGGAGCGGCATCGGCGTGTGGACGCTCGGCCGGCTCGTCGCCCGCCGCGCGACGGCCCGGCGGCACGCGGCCGAGCCCGCCACGGCCACTGGGCAGTGATACAGGGCACGGTGGGACAGGGAGAACCGGGCCCGGGGAGAGACGCCGGTGGGCGGGCCCGGGAGACGGGGTCAGGGGAGTCAGGTCGTCCCAGTCCTTGTCCTGCTCCCTCCAGCGCTCGTTGCGCTCGGCCGCCGTCTGCAGGGCGTGGGCGGCGGCGTCGCGGGAGTCGTAGGGACCGAGCCGGTCCTTGTTCGGGCAGCCCCTCTCGGGCTCGACGCTCATGTGCTTCAGGCAGAACCACCATTGATCGCTCACGCCCATAATCGTGCCCCCTTGACGCGCAACTAGACTTGGCCGCATGACCACGCTGCTCCGCCCCGGGCGAATCTCGCCTACCCGTAAGGTTCCCGCCCACATCCCCCGGCCCGAGTACGTGGGGAAGGCCGAGCCCAAGAAGGGCGACAGCGACATCCAGACCCCCGAGACCATCGACAAGATGCGGATCGCGGGCCGGATCGCCGCGCAGGCGCTCGAGGAGGTCGGCAAGCACGTCGCCCCCGGCGTGACGACCGACGAACTCGACCGCATCGGGCACGAGTTCCTCTGCGACCACGGCGCCTACCCCTCGACGCTCGGCTACCGCGGCTACCCGAAGTCGCTGTGCACCTCGATCAACGAGGTGATCTGCCACGGCATCCCGGACGACACCGTGCTGCGCGACGGGGACATCGTCAACGTGGACATCACGGCCTACATCGGCGGCGTGCACGGCGACACCGACGCCACCTTCCTGGTCGGGGAAGTGGACGAGGAGTCCCGCCTGCTCGTCGAGCGGACCCGTGAAGCGACGATGCGGGCGATCAAGGCGGTCGCGCCGGGCCGCCAGCTCAACATCGTCGGCCGGGTGATCGAGGCGTACGCCAAGCGCTTCGGCTACGGCGTCGTCCGCGACTTCACCGGGCACGGCATCGGGGCCTCGTTCCACTCCGGGCTCATCGTCCCCCACTACGACGACCCCTCGCTGTCGGTGACGCTGGTGCCGGGGATGACGTTCACGATCGAGCCCATGCTCACGCTCGGCACGATCGACTACGAGATCTGGCCCGACAAGTGGACCGCGGTGACCAAGGACCGCAAGCGGACCGCGCAGTTCGAGCACACGATCGTGGTCACCGAGACGGGGCACGAGATCCTCACCCTGCCGTAGAAGCCTTTCGAGGCCGCACCGCGGCGCTTCGCCGGTGTTCCGGCGAGGCGCCGCGTGGTTTCGGCGAGCGCCGCGTGGTTTCGGCGGGTGACGATCAGCGGCGGCAGGGCCCGCCGAGACGGGCGGCCTACTCGGCGGCCCTGTCCCGCCTGTTCAACTTCGCCAGGTAGTCGTTGTAGGCGTCCAGCTCCGCGTCTCCGGTGCCACCGGACTTGGCGGCTGCGGCGTCGGCGCGGCGGTCGGCCCGGCGCGCGACGCGTTCGTCGTCGCGCCACCACTGGAAGCCGAGCGCGAGCAGCACGATCAGCGTGGGGATCTCACCGAAGGCCCAGGCGATTCCGCCGCCGGACTGCTGGTCGGCCAGCGAGGAGGCGCCCCAGGTGCGCCCGAGCTGGTCGTAGTAACCGGACGCGAGCACGGTGCCCATGCTCATCAGGGCGATCCCGAAGAACGCGTGGAACGGCATGGTCACCATGAGCAGCAGCAGCCGCCCGACGTGGGGCAGCTTGTGCGGCGCCGGGTCCACGCCGATGATCACCCAGAAGAACAGCGAGCCGCTCAGCAGGAAGTGCACGGTCATCGCGATGTGACCAAGGTGCTCCTCCATCGCCGCGGCGAACAGCGGGGTGAAGTACAGGGCGAACGTCGACACCACGAAGATCGCTGTCGCGATGGCGGGGTGGCTGACGAACTTCAGGACCCTGCTGTGCAGGATCACCGTGAGCCACTCCCGCGGTCCCCGGTCGCCCCGCCGGGCTGCGGGCTTGAGTGCGCGCAGCGCCAGCGTGACCGGCGCGCCGAGCACCAGGAAGATCGGGACCAGCATCGACAGGATCATGTGCTCGGTCATGTGCACGCTGAACAGCACGGGCGAGTAACGCGCCACACCGCTCTGCGTGCTGAGGACGAGGATGACGACGCCGAGGTACCAGCTGACCGTGCGGCCGACGGGCCACCGGTCGCCCCGGCGGGACAGCCGCAGGACGCCCGCGCCGTACAGACCGGCCATGACGACGGCGAGCACGGCGAAGAACAGGTCGAACCACCACAGCGTCAGCAGGTTCGCGAGCGTCAGCGGCGGCGGGACCAGGTAGCCGAGCAGCTCGAAGGCCCGGTCGACCGGCGTGTCGACGGGCGGCGGGGCGGTCCGGGACAGCGCCACGGCCAGGCCGATCGTCGCCCCCATCAGCAGGACCTCGCCGAGGGCGAGGCGGAGGAAGGCGTGCGGCTCCCCCGCCGTCAGCCTCGGCAGCGTACGGCCGCGGTGGCGCCAGCCGGCGAACCCGAGCACGGCGAACGCGACGATCTTGGCCAGCAGGAGCAGGCCGTAGTTCGAGGTGAACAGCTCGCCGATCGAGGTGAGGCGCGAGGCGGCGGCGGCGAGCCCGGACACGCCGACCCCGGCGAAGCACCACAGCGCCATGCGCGAGAAGCGCGCGGCGGCGACGTCCAGGAGCGGCTGCCCGCGCAGCGCGTGGACGCAGACCACCCCGAGGCCGCCCACCCACAGCGCGAGGAAGAGCAGGTGCATGGCGACCGAGGTGGTGGCCAGCCCGTGGTTGGGCGAGGAGGAGGAGTGTCCGGTGAGCGCGGGCGGCAGCAGCGTCACGAGCGCGAAGACCAGCAGCCCCCCGGCGGCGCCCGCCGTGATCGCCCCCCGGGCGAACAGCGCGATGGCGACGGCGAACAGCACGACCAGGGTCAGCGCGATGCCCTGCGGCACCTGGCTGGCGTAGCTGGTGAGCTCGTTGCCGGCGAGGATCTGCCCCACCGGCGCGCCGAGGGTCTCCGACAGGCTGAAGACCAGCGCCACCGCCGCGGCGACCGCCCAGGCCAGCGCGGACCACGACGCGCCCTTCACGTAACTCTGCGCCTGTTTGCCGAGGAGGCCCTTGTCGTTGGGCAGGAACGCCGCGGCGGCGGCCAGCAGACCGACGGTCAGGACGCCGGAGACGTCCATCGCGAGCTTCGACAGCGGCAGCATCCACCGGGTCAGGGTGCCCTCGTCGGGCAGGCCGGGGATGATCCGCGGCGTCGCGGCGCCGCCAAGCACCATCGCGACGACGAGTGCGCCGACGGCCGCGCAGAGCGCCGCGGCGGTCAGGCGCACCGCCCGGTTCACGGCTTCTTCCGCAGGCTCAGGAACATCCCGATGCCGACGCCGGCGATCCCGAAGATCACCGCCCAGACCCACCCGGGAACGCCCTTCTGCCCGCCGTCATCGGCCTGCGCCGCGGCTGCCGTCGCGGGCGCGGCGGCCGCAGGCGCGGAGGACGTGTCACCGGGAGCCGCCGCCGAGGTCGCCGCCCCCACCGACTGGTCGCCGACAACGGTGAACGGGATCTCCCCCTCGAGCGGGTGCCCGTCAGGAGAGACCACCCGCCAGGCGATCGTGTAGCGACCCGGGGGAACCGGCTCGGTCACCGCCTCGGTGACCTTGGGCCCGTCGACGACCGGGTCGCCCTTCTCGTAGCGCTTGCCGTCCTCACCGCGGACGACCACGACCGGGAACTGAACGGAGTCCGCGAACTCGAGCGTGACCTTTTGCAAGGTCTTGACCTGGGCGTTCTTCTGCGGATCGCTACTCTTGAGCGAGGTGTGCGCCTGGGCGGGCAGGACCGGCGCGGCGCACAGCAGGAGAGCCGCCACGAGCGCGGCGAAGGCGGCGAGGAAGGGTCTCTTCATGGCACCTCCCAGGCTACCGACGCGGGGGTCCGGTCCATACCCCGCATCGGAAGACTGGGGATACCCCGAGGACACGCCCGGTCGCGCCGCGCCCGGCTGTCTGTGAGCGCGGTGGCCGTGGGCGCGGTCAGAGCCCGGCGCAGGCCAGCGCGCGCTGGTACGCGGCGACGCTCTGCTCGTCGTCTCCGATCCGCCGCCGCATCTCCGCCACGTTCATCCAGTCCTCGGCGGCCTTCAGGGTCTGCGGCGCGTCCTCCAGCCAGCCGGTGACCAAGTCGAGCGCCGCGGCCGCGTCCCCGTCCTGGTGGAGCAGGAAGTACGCCTGGCTCAACAGGACGTTGGCGGCGGACAGGAGGCCGCTCTTGGTGTTCTGGAGGTGCGTCATCGCGTCCTGGAGATGCTCCACCGCCTTGTCCGGACGGTCGAGCACGAGTTCCGCCCACGCGAGGACGCTGGAGCACCGGGCACGGTCGAAGGTGCTGCTCGCCGAGGCCTCCAGCTCCCCCTGGGCCCGCAGGAGCAGATCGCGCGCCTTCTCCGCCTCCTCGGGACGGACCCGGAGCATCATCGACGCGTACGCCGTACGTACACGCGCGAGATTGCGGGGCTCGCCGTTCTCGGACTGGTAGGCGAGCGCCCGTTCGAGGAGCGCGATGCCCTCCTCGCCGTGGCCGGCCTTCTCCACCACCTGCGCCGTGTTCCAGCACGACGCCACCGTCGCCCTCGGGGTGCCGAGTGTCTCGGCCGCGGCCAGCAGCTCGTTCGCGAAGTGGCCAGCGCGGAGCAGGTCGCCGCGCACCATGTACGCCGTCAGAAGGGTGGCTCCGAGCTCGACCAGCTCGTCGTTCCAGCCGCTGCGCGCGAAGGTGGCGAGCGCCTGCTCACCCGCCTGCACGGCGGCGGAGAAGTCGCCCCGCTCACGGTGGCACCGGCACAGCGCCAGCGCCACGGCGATCTTGCGCTCCTGCGGCATCGCCTCCGTCTCGGAGCCGTTGAGCTCGTTGAGAACCGAGATCGCCTCACCGAGCTCGCCGCACGCCTCCAGGGCCAGGGCGTACCCGTAGCGGGCCTCCACGCGGAGCGCGGTGAGACCCAGCAGGTTGTTGTCCGCGAGCAGCTCGGCGTACCTGCGGCGGGCCTCGGCGACCTCGCCGTTCTCGAGCGCCATCCGCGCGAAGCTCAGGCCGACCTCGAGATCCTCCATCTGCTCGGCCGTCACGCCGTTGACGAGGTAGGTGAGCGAGCAGTCGAGCTTCTGGGCGAGCAGCTCGAGAACGGCCGGCGTCGGCGTCCTCTTGCCGCTCTCGATCAGTGATACGTAACTATCGGAAAGTTCAGGATGCGCCAACTGCGCTTGCGAGAGCCCGCGCTGCCGCCGTATCGCCTTGATGCGCTGTCCGACCAGATCTTGCGCGGCCATTGGCAACTCCTGAAATATTGTAGGCCCGGCAATCTGAGCTGATGGGAGATCCACCGTGCGCCGCCCAGCCTCGTATCTACTTACCGCCCTGATTTTGGCCCTTGTGACCGTTGGTGGCAATGCTACGGCCAACGGCGCTGCCGCGTCTCCCGACCGCCAATACGCCACCTTGGATCCCAGCTGCTGCTGAGCCGGTGGCCACCAGTCGGAGCAGGACGTCGCGTCCTCGGCGGAGGACCCCGCCGCCGAGGATCGGACGTCCGCCTGATACGGGCCGGGCGGCAGACGATTGATCAACGGGGAACGGAGCCGCTGTCGCCGGCGGACGCCGCTCACAGTCCGGGTCGCGATTTCCGACAGAAAACCGTCCCAGGAATTGTACCCGCAACCGGCGTTGACCACTTTCCTGTTCGCAAGCACATCGAACGGCTGCGATATCGAATTCACCGATGCAGGCGGACGCCAATCCGAGGGGCTTTTCGGAATTCCGCCGACGCCGGCCTTCACGAGAACAGCGTGAGCGACCGCCGGCCCGATCTGTGAAGGCGGCCGGTTGGCCGGTTCGCAATCCCGGCATGAAAGCGGCGGGCGTACCAGACCGTCATACAACGGGCGAACGGGCCCGTTTGCGCGGAGCCATCCGTCCCGCGCTCGCGTCCGTACGGTCGGCGGTCCGCATCGGAGGCCGGCGAGAACGGCGAACGCTCAGCTGATTCGGGATCAGAGCAGGTCAGCGGGGGTCAGGGCGGGCGGCGGCAGGCACTCCGGCGGCGCGTTTCCCGGTGGGACGCGTTCGCCGGTCATCGCTCCCTGCCGCGGAACCGGGTCTCCCCGCAATCACCGGCCCGCAACTCCCTCCGGCATCTGGGCAGGTCAAAGGAGGCGGCAGTCGGTCTTACCGGTGAGTAGAAGATTCCGGGCCAACTGGAACCGGCGCATTATCAGAAGCGTCTAGACGATATCTAGATGCGAGATGGCATATTTGATGCTCTGCCGGAACGAGCCCGACGGCGTGCCCACGGCCGGCGAACACGGGGATGACATCGCGACGCCGCAGTTTTGGGGGGAACCGCCGAGGTGCAGTGGCGACGAGCGCAGTGGCGACTCGTCGTGCGCGTCGAGCGCGGGAGCGCGTATTCACCCGATCGCGGTGACGCACAGAATGCATCTACGCCGTTACCAGGTGGAGTTCAGACGTATGGATAGCGCGAATGAGCGTAAAACGTCCGACCACTCGCCCTGCCGCCTGCGGATGCTCGGGCCCCTGGCCGCATGGCGCGACGGGCGGAGCGTCGACCTCGGACCTCCTCTGCAGCGCGCGGCCCTGTGCGCGCTCGCCGCCCAGATGGGACAGGTCGCGACCAAGGAGGCGCTGATCAGCCGGCTCTGGGGGGAACGCCCGCCCAACACCGCCGAGCAGAGCGTCTACACCTATGTCGCCGGGCTGCGGCGGGTCCTGGAGCCGAAGGGAGGCCGGCGGGGTTCCTACTCGGTCCTGCTGTCCCGGTCGGGCGGCTACGTCCTGGCCCGCGGGCCGGTCGAGGTGGACGTCGACGACTTCGAGCGCCATCTGTCCGAGGCCCGCCGGCTGGACGGCGACGGCGATTTGCGCGGCTGCCTCCGCGCACTGGACGCCGCCGTCGGATGCTGGTCGGGTCCCGCCCTGTGCGGCGTCCCGGGTCCGTTCGCCGAGGCGGAGCGGGCCCGCCTCGAGGAGTTGCGCCTGGCGGCGCGGGAGGACCGCGCCGACGCGCTGCTCCGCCTCGGACTTCACCAGGAGGCGGCGACGGCCCTGACCGAGCTCGTCGGCGACGCTCCCCTTCGGGAGCGCGCCCGTGACCTGCTCATGCTCGCGCTCTACCGCTGCGGCAGGCAGGCCGACGCTCTGAACGCGTACATGGATATCAAACGGCTCCTCTCCGAACGGCTCGGGGTGGACCCCGGCGAGACGCTGCGGGAGCGGTACGAGCTGATCCTGCGGGCCGATCCCTCGCTCAGCCGGGTGAACGACGGTGCGGCCGGCACCGACGCCGGATCCTCGCGGCCCCCTCGCCAACTGCCGCGGGCGGTGAGCGGTTTCGTCGGCCGGGCCGAGGAGGTCACCCGCCTGCGATCGCTGCTCGCCCCCTGGGACGGCGCGGCCCCACAGGCGGTGGTCGCCATCACCGGCGCCCCGGGAGCGGGAAAGTCCGCCCTGGCCGTTCACGCGGCCCACGCCGCCGTCCACGCGTTCCCGGACGGCCAGCTCTATGTGAATCTCCTGGGGGCGACGCCGGGCGTGGAGCGTCTGAAGCCGATCGACGTGCTCGGCAGGCTCCTGCGCGCCCTGGGACTGCCGGGCGAGGCGGTGCCGTGCCGAGTGCGGCGAGGCCGCCGCGACACTGCGCGACCGGCTGGAGGGCCGCAGGACCCTCATCCTGCTCGACGACGCGGCGGGGCCCGAGCAGGTCCGCGCCCTCCTGGGCCTGCCGGCCGGCACCAGCGTGCTGATCACGAGCCGGGAGTCGTTCGCGGTGGCCGACGACTGCGTCCAGCTCGTCCTCGGCAGCATGCTGCGGTCGGAGGCCGTCACCGTACTCGCGAAGCTCGTGGGGGCCGAGCGGATCGCGGCCGACCCGGCGGCGGCGGCCCGCCTGGCCGACCTGTGCGGCGGGCTGCCGCTGGCCCTGCGCCTGGCCGCCGCACGGCTCGTGGACCGGCCGCAGTGGACGCCCGCAGAGCTGGTCGACCGGCTGGAGGATCGGCGGCGGACGCTGCACGAGCTGGAGGCGGGCCAGACCGCCGTGCGTTCCAGCCTCGAATTCAGCTATGACAGCCTCGCGCGTGGCGAGGCCGTCCTCGACCGGCTGGCGGCCCGGGTCCTGTGCCATCTCGGCCTTCTCCACGTGGCGGATGTGACGGCGCACGTCGTGGCCGCCCTCGTCGACGAGCCCGCCGACGCCGCGGAGCGGGCGCTCGACCGCCTCGTACGCGCGCATCTCCTGGAGACCGCGGGCGCCGGCCGGTTCCGCATGCACGACCTCGTACGGCTGTACACGATCGAGCTGGCGGACACCCGCCTCGCGCCCGAGGCCCGCAAAGACGCCCTCCTGCGAGCGCTCGGGTTCTACGGCGCGACGGCACGGCAGGCCAGCACCGTGCTGGACCCCAACCGCGTGCAGCTCCCCTGGCCCGCCGTGCCGCAGCGCCCTGCCGAACTCGATTCTCCCGGCGAAGCCAGGAACTGGCTGGAGGAGGAGCTGGCGAACGTCGTCGCCGCGGCGTCGCATGCGCTGGTGAGCGAGGACGACGACATCGCGCGCATGGGGGCCTACGTCGGGTTCTCCCTGTACTGGCAGCTGTCGAGAGGCGCGCACCGCCGCGAGCACCTCCATCTGAGCAGGCAGGCGCTGGCCGTGGGCGAGCGGACCGGCGATCCGGAGATCATGTCCCTGGCGCACGGTCAGGTCTCCTCCGCCCTGCTCCACTACGGCCGGGCCGCGGAGGCCATGCCGCACCAGCGGGCCGAGCTGGAGCTGAGACGCGTGCTCGGGGACCGGTTCGGCGAGATGCGCGCGCTGGGCAACATGGCCTTCACCCACCTGAGGCTCGATCAGTACGCGGAGGCGCGCCAGTGCACCGAGACCCAGCGGGTGATCGCCAGGGAGATCGGCTCCGCCGTCGGTGAGCGTCACTCGCTGCTGGTGGGGGGAGAGGCCTGCCACGGGCTGGGCGAGGTGGACGAGGCGCTGCGCCTGCTGAGCGAGGGGCTCGCGCTCGCCCATGCCGCGGAAGATCGCTACCACGAGGCCGTGGGTCTGGAAATACTCTCCAGGCTGTACCTGGACTGCGGTGACCCGCTCAACGCGAAGTCCAGCCTGGAGCGCGGCCTGCGATGCGCGTTCGAGCTCGGCCACCGGGTCCATGAGTGCCGGTCCCTCACCCTGCTCGCCAGAGCACACCGCCTCCTCGGCGAGCCGGAGCAGGCCCTTGCCTGCGCCCACCGGGCGCTGGCGATCGCACAGTCCTCCAGGGACGAGGAACTCCGCGGCGAGGCGGAGGCCGAACTGCGGGCCGTCCTTACGGCCTTCCCCGGCTCGGGATCCGTCCAGCCCCGGCCGGCGCACCTCGCCTTGAGCCGCTGAACGTCACGCGACGGAAGGAGGGACTCCCGACCATGGCGAGCGACCGATCCGGCGTGCGGCAGGCCGGTCTCCGGCTCCGCGTCCTCGGGCCGGTGACCGCCTGGGTGGAGGACCGGCAGGTGAACTCGGGGCCGCCGCTGCAGCGGGCCGCACTGTGCGTGCTCGCCGCCAGGGCGGGCCGGGTCGTCCCGAAGGAACGGCTGATCGGCGACCTGTGGGGCGGCGCCGCCCCGAAGACGGCCGAGCAGAGCGTCTACACCTACATCGCCGGGCTGCGGCGGGTGCTCGAACCGGACCGGGGCCGGCGCGGGCCGTTCACGCTGCTGACCCAGTCGGCGAGGGGCTACAGCCTGGCACGGGACGCGTGCCGTACCGACGCCGAGGACTTCGAGCGACGCCTCGCGGAGGCCCGCCGCTACCAGGCCAAGGAGGACCTCCCCGTTTGGCTGCGCGAACTGGAGGCCGCGCTGGCGCTGTGGGCCGGCCCCGCTCTCGGCGGCCTGCCCGGCCCGTTCTGCGAGGCCGAACGGGCCCGGCTCGAAGGGCTGCGTCTGACGGCACGGGAGGACCACGCCGACGCGCTGCTGCGGCTGTGTCGGCCACAGGAGGCCCTGGGGACGCTGACCGGGCTGATCGTGGAGGACCCGCTGCGGGAGCGTGCCAGGGAGCTGCTGATGCTCGCCCTCTACCGCTGCGGACGGCAGGCCGAGGCCCTCGAGGTCTTCCACGACGCCCGGCTGCTGCTCACCGAGCGCCTCGGCGTCGATCCCGGCGAGTCCCTGCGGCGGACGCACGAGCTCATCCTGCGCGCGGACCCCTCTCTCGGCGCGGCGCCGTTCCCCACGGCGGTCGTCTCCTCCGGAGAGGACCGCGGCCGCGTCAGCTTCCGCGCGACCCGCAGATCTTCGTGGGGCGGGCGGAGGTGCTGGTGCGCCTGCGCGCGCTGCTCGCCCCCTGGGACGGAAGCACCCCTCAGGCGGTGGTGGCGGTCACCGGCACGGCGGGAGCGGGGAAGTCCACACTCGCGGTGCGGGCCGCCCACACGGTGAGCGATCACTATCCGGACGGCCAGATGTACGTGAACCTGCTCGGCGCGACGCCGGGAGTCGGGCGGCTGAACCCCCTCGACCTGTTCGGCAGGCTGCTACGGGGCCTCGGCGTGCGTCCGGAGACGGTCCCGGCCGATCCGGACGAGGCCGCGACCATGCTCAGGGACCGCCTGACGGGCCGGCGCGTGCTCATTCTGCTGGACGACGCCGCCGGCCCGGAACAGATCCGTCCGCTGCTGGGGCTGCCCGCCGGGAACGCCCTGCTCGTCACGAGTCGCGAGTCGTTCGCCGTCGTGGACGACTGCGCCGCGGTTCCGCTCGGCACGATGCCGCACGCCGAGGCGGTGACCATGCTCGCCAAGCTGGCCGGCGCCGAGCGCGTCGCCGCCGAACCCGCCGCCGCCACCGAACTGGTGGCCCTGTGCGGCGGGCTTCCCCTCGCCCTGCGCCTGGCGGCGGCCCGCCTGGCGGAGAACCGGCACACTCGGCTCGGCGATCTCAACGCCCGGCTCCACGGCGAGGGGCGGGTGCTGCACGAGCTGGAATCGGGGGACGTCGCCGTCCGCGCGAGCCTCCAGCTCAGCTTCGACCATCTGGCGGGCAGCCCGCACGAACTCGACCGGGCGGCGGCCGCGGCCCTGTGCCATCTGGGCGTCCTGCGCACGCCGGACGCCACGCCCGAGGTCGTGGCGGCCCTGCTCGACGTGCCGCGGGACGCGGCGGACAGAGCGGTCGCCCGCCTCGTCCGCGCCCATCTGGCCGAACCCGGCGACCATGGCCGGTTCCGCCTGCACGACCTGGTGCGGCTGTTCGCCATGGAACTGGCGCAGCGGCGCCTGAACGAGCGGGACCGCGACGAGGCCCTCGACCGCGTCCTCGGCCTGTACGGCCGGAGCGTACGGCTCGTCATGAGGCTGCTCGATCCGCACCGGGTGCATCCTCCGCACGACTTCGCCGACCGCGAGCCGTTCACGCTGACGGAGGCCGGGGACGCGTCCGCGTGGCTGCGGCGAGAACGTGCGAACATCAATGCCCTGGCGGCCCAGGCGATGGCCTCGCCGGTCCCCTCCCTCGCGCGTTCCGGCGCCCACCTCGGCTTCTCGTGTCAATGGCCCTACACCTTCGTCGGGCACCACAACGACATCGTGACCCTCGGCCGTCAGGCGCTCGACGTGGGCGAGCGCCTCGAGGACCAGGAGATCTCGGCCCTCGCGCACGGATACGTCGCCCTGGGGCTGGGCCCGGCGGGACGGTACGAGGAGGCACTCGTCCACCAGCGCGCCGAGGTGGACCTTCGCCGCACGGCCGGGGACTCCTTCGTGCGTATGAGAGCCCTGGGCAACCTCTCCGTGATGCTCAACTCGATGCATCAGTACGAAGAAGCCCTGACGTCGGCGCGGGAGCAGCTCCGCATCGCGAGGAAGATCGGGGCGGCGGTGGGCGAGCGGCATGCCCTCACGGTCATCGGCGCGGCGCAGCTCGGTCTCGGCCGCGTCGCGGAGGCCAGGGCGACGTGGCGCGAACTCGGGCGGCTCGCGAAGCGGGTAGGAGACGACCTGCACATGGGAGAGGTGCTGCTCGGCATGGCCGGGGTGCACGAGAAGCAGAACGACCCCTGGTCCGCGGCGATCGTCTACCGGAAGGCCCTCGCCCTGAGCCGGGAGAGGCACCATCGCGGCATGGAGCTGAGGTGCCTGGGCCTCCTGGGGCGGGCGGAACGGCTCAAGGGCCGCGTCGAGCAGGCGCGCGCGCACCTGCTGGAGACCCTGGCCGTCGCGGAGAAGTACGGCGCGGGATACTGGGTGGGCTTCGCGCGCGAGGAACTGGCCCTGCTCGACGGCGTGCGAGCCGCCGGAGACGGCTGAGCGATGTGGGCGGCTAGCCGGCGCGGAGGGCGAGGAAGAGGTCGACCCGGTCGGCCATGGACGACAGGTCCTTGCCGGTCAGTTCCTCGACCCGCCTGATCCGGTAGCGCACCGTGTTGACGTGCACGTGCAGCCGTTCCGCGCAGGCGTTCCACGATCCCGTGCAGTCGAGGAACGCGCCGAGCGTGCGCACCAGCTCGGCCCCGTGCCGCCGGTCGTAGTCGAACAGCGGCCCGAGCAGCCGTCCGGCGAACGAGGACCGCACGTCGCCGGGCACGGTCGCCAGCAGCAGCGCGTGCGTGTAGATCTCGTCGCTGGTGACCACTCCCCCGCCGCGTGCCTCGGCCATCCGCCGGGCGTGGCCCGCCTCCTCCACCCCGCCCCGGATGGCCTGCGGCCCGGTCAGCGCGCCGCTCAGCCCGGCCGACACCGTGATCGAAGGCAGCCCGTCGGCGAACTCCTCGTACCCCAGCGGGTAGGTCTCCTTGTAGCCGTTGAGGATCCGCCACCACTCGGTGTAGT
>NZ_MWJN01000088.1:0-36647 GCF_002027145.1 Microbispora sp. GKU 823
CTGCACGGTCGCGGCGTCGGGGGTCGGCCACCTGGGCCGCGCCCGCGGTCTCGTCCACCGGGCCGGGGGGGTGGCCATCCTCGCGGCGATCGTCCCCCCGAAGCCGCCGTCGTCGGCGCGTACGCGCGACCAGTAGTCGTCGTCGTAGTCGTCGGCCTCGCCCCACTCGTCCACGCCACGCTTGCCGCGGGCGGCGGCGGGCTGTTTGCCGCCGCGCTGCGCGGGCCGCGCCGCCTGCCGTCCGCCGGGGCGGGGGGCCGGGCGGGGCGCCGGCCGCTGCTTCTCCGGCTCCTCGAAGGCGTCGAACCCCTTGGGGAAGCTCTCGAAGAACGTCTCCTCGGCGGGCCGGCGGGGCTTGGGACCCTTGTTCTCGGCCATCGCCTTGATGCGCTCGGCGGAGAGAGCACTCTCCCTGCGGTTCATCGACCGCATGCCCAGCGCCACGACCAGCAGCACGAGAAGCACGACGGCGACAAGACCCGAAATGACCGCAGTCATAGCACCACCCTCAAGGCCATGGCCTTTCTGCGGCGCCGGTGAGGTCGCGCGGCCATCGACGCGACCTGCCCCCTTTGATCACCTGCGCTCAGCAATTGGATCCGATTCTGCTCGACCACAATGACCGTTGTCACACCCTAGGTGAAGATTGGTGTAGCACGACTACCTCCGGTGCTCAGCATGTCACTCGATCGTGTTCGCCGTGAGGCGCCCACGGGCGATCGTGTGACTCGCGATGCTCCCCAGAGTCTGCGCGAGGCCGGCGCCCTGCTTCAGGTCGAGCTTCGCGTTCAGTGCGTAGACAGTGAAACGGTAGCTGCCGTCGGCCTGACACGGGGGCGCATAGCCCACCTTCCCGCTCGACGTCATGCCCTGCCGGGCGCCTCGGGGGACGTCGTTCATGCCCAGCTCGGTCGTCGCGGGGTCGATGTCGAACACCACCCAGTGCACCTCCGGGCCGCTGTGGGGACTGTTGTCGTCGACCACGAGGGCCACCGACTTGGCGCCCGACGTGCCCGACCAGCGGAGAGGCGGGTTGCCCTGCCCCCCCTTGCAGGAGTAGTCGTCCGGCAGGGGCGCGCCGTCGCGGAACTGCGGGCTCGACACGCTGATGACGTCGAGGTTCCTCGGCGATCCCCCGCCCAGGATTCCGCAGCCCGACGCGGCCAGCGTGAGCGCCGTCACCGTGACGGCGGCTCGCGTGACCGCTGATTTTCTCGGCGACCCCATGCCCGATGATGCTACGCGGATTGGACAGGTGCCCCGACCGGATCGCGGTGATCCGTACCGATGATCGGGCCCGCGCGAGCCGTTGACCTCCGTGTTCTCCCGAATCGATCCGTACGTACGGAGGACCGGTATGTGGGGTGTGAGGCTCCGGGCGCCCTTATCCGCCACAATCGAGGCATGCAGGGGGACACTCCGGGAGCGGGCATGGGCTTCGCCGTTCTGGGCCCCCTCGACGTACGGCGCGACGGGCGGCCGGTCGAGGTCGGCGGGCAGCGGGTGCTCGTCACCGCCCATCCGCTGCGGGAGCGGCCGTACGCCCTCTACGGGTCGGGCCGCCGCGTCGAGGCGCTGGCCGCCTACGAGGAGGCCGGTCGACGTTCGCGGGCCGGCTCGGGGCCGACCCCTCCCCACGCCGGCCGAACTCCGTCTCGCGATGCTGAGGGGCGAGCCCGCCGCCGAGGGAACCCGGCCGGCGCCGGTGGCGACACCCATCGGGCACGTCGGGGTGGACCAGGCGCCGCCGCGCGCTGTGCGCCGGGGCAACCTGAGGGCTCGGCTGACCAGCTTCGTCGGCCGGGACGACGACGTCGGCAGGATCGGCGCGCTCCTCGCCGCCGGCCGCCTGGTCACGCTGCTCGGCCCGGGCGGGGCGGGCAAGACGAGGCTGGCGGTGGAATCGGCCGAGGCGATCGCCGCGCGCGTGCCCGACGGCGTCTGGCTGGTCGAGCTCGCACCGGTCGGCGGCCCTCAGATGGGCCTGCGAGGAGGCCGAGACGGACCCCGTACGGCTGGCGCCGGCCCACGCGGTGCACGGCATCACGAGCGCGGGCGGAGAGGGCGACCTGGGGCAGGCCGGGCGGAGCCTGGCGGTCACACCCTCAGCGCCGTGTCAGCGCCCCTCCGCAGAGTGGAGGCGCACACGGGCCGTCAGCCGCTGAGATATCGCTGACGGCGCGCTGAGAAGACGGAGAGCGCCGGTGGAGGCCTCAGGGGCGGCGGGCCAGGACTCCGATGTAGCCGCTGTTGCCGGGGTCGCCCGGGTACTGGTCGTGGCGGGGACGCCAGAGCTCGACGGGGACGACGCCGGGCTCCAGAATCTCCATGCCGTCCAGCATGGCGGCGAGTTCCTCGGGTCCACGGTGCACGAAGCCCCCGGCGGAGGTCTTGCCGTAGACCGACTGCGCCTGCTCCACCTTGTGCTGGTCGGAGCGCCGGACATAGGTGTGGGAGATGGCGAGGTAGCCGCCGGAGGGCAGCCCGTCGCGAAGACTCGAGACGATCCGGCTCACCTCCGTGTCGTCGGTGAAGAAGTGCAGGATCGCCAGCGCGAGGATCGCCACCGGCCGGCTGAAGTCCAGGTGCGCCCGGACCCGCTCGTCGGCGAGGATTTCGCCAGGATGCTTCAGGTCCCCCTGCACCACGAGGGTGTTGGGCGTCTTGGCGAGGATGGCGCGTGCGTGCACGAGCACCGTCGGATCGTTGTCCACGTAGACGGTGTGGGAACCGGGGCCGAACATCGCGGCCACCTCGTGCACGTTCTGCTGGGTGGGCAGCCCGGTCCCGATGTCGAGGAACTGACGCACGCCGGCATCGGCCAGTTCCCTGACCACCCGCACCAGGAAGGCGCGGTTGGCGCGGGCCAGCGCGGGGATGTCGTACCCCTGCTCGCGCCCGAGCCGGATGACCTGCTCGGCCGCCTCACGGTCGGAGGCGAAGTTGTCCTTGCCGCCGAGGAAGTAGTCGTAGATGCGCGCCACGCTCGGGACTTTCGGATTCACACCCGCCGGAACGCGTCCCGTCTCCGTCATTCGTCGCCTTCCGCCCGATAAGTACTCCACGGTGATTCATTGGTGATCATAGAAGGTGTGAGCAGCGCCTCTTCGGTGTTCGCGGGAGGAACCCAGACCACCGGGTTATGCGCCGGGGACCGCCGACCGGTGGCAGGCGTGGGCCGGGCGGGTGCGGTCAGCGAGGTGTCCAGGTCGGAGCGGGCGCCGGGCGGAAGAGGAACACCTGGTCGGGCCGCCCGGTGCAGGACTTCTGGGCGAGTTCCGCGCCGGGGGCCACGTCGGCCTCGCCGTACAGCGCTCCCACGCACAGCTCGCTGTGCAGGGGGTGCAGGGCGAACCCCGCCCCCGCGGGCTTCAGCAGGAACCGCTGGTGCGCCGCCCCGGAGCAGTCCGCGGGAGCGATCAGCGCGCCCGGGCCGGTCAGCGCCTCGTCGACGGTGAGGCAGCCGACGCCCTCTTCGGGATGGTGCCACTGGATCTCGTGGGCGCCGCCGGCTGCGTGCAGGTAGGTGTCGGGGACGACATCGCGGCAGGGCCGCTGCACGGCCAGGTGCCGGTCCGTGCGCTTGCTGCGCTCGCGTCCCTCCCCGACGCACAGGTCCCGTCCTGCGACATGCGACGGGACGATGTGATACCACCCGTCGGGCGGCGTGCGACCGCTCCCGGCCGTCGCGGTGGCGGGGGAGGCGGAGGGCCGCGCGTCGCCGCCGGCCCAGGAGACGGGCAGTTGCGCCAGGACCGCGCCCATGGCGAGGAGCAGGACCACGACGCCCGCCCCCGCCATGGCGAACCGCCGCAGCGCCCGGGTCTCCGGTCGTACGGTGTCTCCGTCCGGCCCGGCCGGTTCGTCCGGCGCGGCGGGGTCCGTAGGAAGGGCGTGCTCGCGCCCGTCGAGACCGCCGGGCTCGAAGCGACCGGCCTGATCGGGCCGGTCATCCTGGCCGGGCTGCAGCGGCGGGACGGGCGAGTGGTCCGGGCCGGCGGTCGCGCCGGGAGGATCGGCCGGAAGCGTCATGCCGGCGGCCAGTCGTTTCCTGTGCGCCACCCAGCGCGCCGTCTCGGCCTCGCCGAGCCCGCAGGCCCGTACGAAGGCCGCCACGAATTCCTCCCTGGGGAGGGTCGTGCGCCCGAGGGCGCCCGCGATCGTGCTGGAGGGCAGCACGTCTCCCGACGCCTTCGCGGCGGCCGTGAGCTGCCGGTAGGTCAGACCGGACCACTGGCGGAGACGGCCGAGCGCGGCGACGAATTCGGCCGGAGTGGTCAGGCCGTCGGGATGGGGAGGCGCGCTGAACGGCCCTGACACGACGATCCCCCCAAGCCACGCTTCGGCGTCGATCCGGGCGAAACACTAACAAAGATCGATGACGCGAGGCAGCCCCCGGGTCGGCGGATTTCGCCGCCCAGAGGGCCTGGAGGTGCTGCTCGGTTCTTTTCCCTGGTCGCGTACGTAGACGTAGTGGACACCGAGCCAGAGCCGGCCGAGGGCGTCCTCCTCGGCGGCCTGCTCGAAACTCGTGAAGGTCCTGGTCTTCGGATCGGCGTTCGGGTCGTCGGTGGACGCGGTGAAGGTCAGACTGCGCCCGAACCACCTCTGCATCACGTGGTCGGCGGACCGCGAGGTGGGGTTCTTCGCCCCGCCGTACGCCTTGACCTCGTTGACCTCATGGCGCGCGCGGGCCGGGTCGGGTCCCCGTCGTGACTGTACCGAGGGCCGACGCCGTCCAGGGGAAGGCTACGGATGGTGTCGAGGAAGACGCTGTTCCAGTAGAGCAGGTGATCGAAGGCGGACGCCTGCGGCGGTGGCCCCGTGACCGCCGCGTGCGCCGCCTGGGGGAGCACGACCAGGCGTGCCGGCGGTCACGACAGCGGCCGCCGCGATCACGCGTACGCGCCTCCACCGTGATCGTCGATGCAAGGAGAACCTCCCTAGGGGAAGGCCCCGAGCCCCCCGGCCGGGTGCCGGGAAGAGGGGTGCCCACAGAAGATCCTTGATCTACGAAAGGCGGGACAAGGTTCATGATTGTGCGGAACTGTTCCGGACGGTCCCGTACGGCGCTGTTCCGCGTGAACCGCCCTGGACACGTGCCCGCGGTCTGGTCACGCCGCGAGGGGCCTCTCGGGGCGAGCGACGGGGCAACGGGGATTCGGTACGGAGGCATGGCCCGGACAGACGGCTGAAGGCCGGCCGGTGAGTTCGTGAACTCGCCGACCGGCCTTCTCGCGCCGGGTCGTGATGACGCCGCCCGGTGGACGGCTCCGCCGCGGCGCCCGAAGGCACCGCGTCCTGTGGGGTCAGTCCTGCTTGCGCGCGCCGAACATGATCTCGTCCCAGGTCGGCACCGACGCCCGGCGTCCGCGCGACTTGCGGGGTCGCGGGGGAGCCGGCTTCGGCACGGGCGGGGCGGGCGTCTCGGGCTTGGCGTCCTTCGGAGCCTCCTTCTGCGCCTCCTTCGCCCCGTCCTTGGACCCGTCGCCCGTACGCTGCGTCTTCCCGGCGTCCCCCGTCCGGGCGCCGGGGCGGTGGCGGTGCCTGGGCCGCCGGCGCCTGCGGCGCGGGTGCGGCCTCGGCGGCGGGCTTCGCGGAGCCTGCGCGGGCGGCGTGGCCTGTGCCGCCGGGGCAGCTGGGGCGGCCTGTGCCGCCGCGGGCGCCGGAGCCGGGGGCGTGGCGGCCTCTGCCGCCGGAGCGGCAGGAGCCGCCGATGCGGCGGGGACGGAAGGCGCTGCGGTGGGCTCCGAGGCGGACTCCGCGGGCGGCGCTCGGGCGCGGGCACGTTCGCCGCTGGGGCGTCGGCCGCGGGGCCTGCCGTGGGTTCCTTCGCGGAGTCCGCGGGCGGGGCGGGTGCGGGGACGGCAACAGCAGGCGCCGGCGACGCCTCGTCCGTCGCGCCGCCCTCGGCCGGGTTCACGGCCGTGTCCGTGTCCGTGCCCGTGGCCGCCGCCGCCGTGTCCCTGCCGGAGACCGGCTGGGACGCGGACGCTACGGCCGAGGGCTCGGCCGGTGTGGTGGCCTCCGCGGCGGTGTCCGTGCTCTCGCGGCCGTAGGCGCCGCCCTGGGCGTCCTGAGGGGACGCCGCGGCGGCCACGGCGTCCGTCGCCCCGGAGCCTGTCGTCCCGGAATCCGGAGTGGAGCCCGGAGCGAAATCCGGGGTCGCCGTGGTGCTCGTGGTCGTCGTGGCGTCCTCGGCGGCCACCCGGTCCACGGGCGTCGCCGGACGCGCGGCCTCCCGCGTGTCCGCCGCTCCACTGGGCGGCGTCGTGCTGGTGGGGGCGTCGGGCGCCGGGTTCGGGGCGGCAGGCTCCTGCGGGCGGGACGCCGGTCCGGCCACGTTGGTCTCGCCGGCGGCCTCCACGGCGGCGGGCCGGGGCACGCCGGCCTCGCCGACGGCACTGTCCGCAACAGGTGCGGGAGCGATGGCATCCGCGACAGGCTGGGACGCGGCCTGGCGTTCCACCGCATCCTGACCGTCCTCGCGGCGCGCGCCGTCTCCGGACGTCTCCCGGTCCGGAGCGTCCGGAACGCCCACGGTGACCGGGGCGGCGTCGGAGGGCGTACGCGGATCGGAGGGCGTGTGCGGGGGAGCGGCCTGCGCCGCGGATTCGGTCCGCGGCCTGTCCTCCACCCTGGGCTCGGCGGCGGGCGGCGGGGGCACGGCGTCGGGAGTGGCGATGAGCGACTGCGGCAGCCGGAAGGGCACCGGGGTCAGCTCCGGCCGGTAGGCCGCCGGCTCGTCCGCGTACGGCTCGGGCCGCTCGGGCCGGCCGGTCTCCGCACGCAGCGGCGGGCTCAGCCGCGGCGGCGGCACGGGCTCGGGGAGCGCGGCGGGCTCGGAGCGTACGGCAGGCACGCTGAGACCGGGCTCGTCGCGGCGGGGAGAGGCCTCCTCGGGCAGCGGCGGCACCGGGGCGAGCTTGGACGCGAGGCGGGGCACGAAGGGGCGCACGGTGGCGTCGTCCCGCTCCGGCTCGACGTACTCGGCGGCCGACAGGCGCATGGCCTCGTCGTCGTTGGGGGTGATGTGGCGGCGGCGCGGGTCGAAGAGCCACTCGGCGTGGCGGGTGTGACCGTTCCAGACGAAGCCGAGCCGCACTCGCCACAGGTTGTCGTCGCGCTTGGCGGAGTCCCAGTCGATCTCGTCGGCGGGCACGCCGCGCCGGGTGAGCCGCTCGGCGACCAGCTCGCCGAGCGTGGGCCCGGGAGTCGTCTCGCCCGGCATCCGGACCGAGACCCGCTGGGCCTGCTGGGCCATGTACTCGCGCTCCTGGAGAACCGGTCCCTCGAACCAGCGGACTCTCTCCACCGGAATGCCGGCGGTGGCCGCGATCTCCTCCGCCGTCTCGCCGGCACGGATGCGCGCCTGGATCTCCTTGGGACGCAACGGGCTCTCCACTTCGATCTCGTACTGGCCGAGACGGGAGAAGTTGCCGCGGACCGCAGCGCGGAGCCGGTCGTCGACGGGCAGCGTGAAGCGCGTGCCCCGCCCGGCCGTCGCCAGGACGAGGTACGTTCCGTCCTCACTTACCGCGACGAGACGGAGCTCCTGCATGCGAGTCCCTTCGTCGTCGTGCTCTGTCTTCCCCCGGACCCTTGAGTCTCTCGCGTGAGCCGGTTGCCTTCCAGCACCGTACCCGGCATGTCCGAACATCGCCTCGCCAGGGGGCGAGGCAGATGTTGTGACCCCGGTCACATTTTTCGCGTTCACCTTTCCGCAACCTGTCGGTCGTGTGGGAGCGGCAGTCCACAGGCGGCCGCGCCGCCGATCCGGCCCACAAGGCGAGAGCGAGGGTCGTGTCTCCTCAGGTGGTGCGCGCCCACCGCCCGTCCGTACGGCGCGGGCGCGGCGCACGGCGGCGTGACCGTGCCGTACGCCGTGCGGCCGGACCTGCGGGAGGGTCTCATTCCTGCTTGCTCCCTCGGGTTCGAGTGGCGCGCCGGGCTCTGGTGTGCCCGTGCTCCGCAATGTGCCTGCCCGAGGGCCGGCGCGGGCAACGCGACACGCGGAAGACGCCGGACCGTGGAGAGGGACTTTACGCGGCGATGGGGTCAGCCTTCCCGCGACGCGCCGAGCACCCGGTCGAGGTAATCGTTGCCGAACAGCCCGTCCGGGTCCATCTCGCGGCGCAGCGCGAGGAAGTCGCCGAACCTCGGATACACGCCACGCAGGTAGTCCGCGTCCCGGGTGTGCAGCTTGCCCCAGTGGGGCCGGCCCCCCAGCCTGACCATGATCTCCTCCACGCCCTCGAAGTACGCGGGGTTGGGCGCCTGACGGTAGACGTGGCAGGCGACGTACGCCGAGGGCCTGCCGTACGCGGTGGACAGCCAGGCGTCCGAGGGCGGCGTGACCCGCACCTCGAGGGGGAAGGTGATCGGCCAGCCCGACCGCTCCACGAGGTCCCGCGTCTCCCGCAGAGCCTGGGCGAGGTGGTGGCGCGGGACGGCGTACTCCATCTCCAGGAAGCGGACCTCGCGCACCGACGTGAAGATCTTGTAAGAGGTGTCGACGCACTCCGACGAGCCGAGCAGCCGGCCGGAGATCCCGTTGATCGCGGGCACCGCGCCGGGGAAGCGCGCCCCGACCGCGCAGGCGGCGCCGAACAGCGTGTTCTCCAGGAAGACGTTGTCGAGCCAGCGCTTGAACGGCGCGGGCGGCCGGGCCGGTCCGGTGTCGCGGTTGTTGCGCTTGACCAGGCAGGTGTCGGTGTGGGGGAGCCAGAAGAAGTCGAGGTGGTCGTCGGCCTCCGTCAGGTCGTCGAGCGTGTCGAGGATCCGGCTGAACGCCATCGGCTCGCGCCGGTTGCGCAGCAGGAACGCGGGCTCCACCCGGAACGTGACGGCGGTCAGGATGCCCAGCGCGCCGAGGCCCACCCGGGCCGCGTCGAACAGGTCGCCCTCGCGCACGGTCGTCACGGAGCCGTCGGCGAGGACCATCTCCAGTTCCACGACCTGGTCGGCGAGGCCGCCGACGTGCCTGCCGGTGCCGTGCGTCCCGGTCTGGATCGCCCCGGCGGCGGTCTGGGCCGTGATGTCGCCCATGTTGGCCAGCGCCAGGCCGCGCCGGTGGAGTTCCTCGTTGAGCGCGTGGAGCGGGGTGCCCGCGGCGACCTTGACCCATCCGTCGCCCGCGTCGAGGACGCCGGTCAGCGCGCCGGGCCGCAGCAGGATGCCGTCGGTGAGCGCGACCCCGGTGAACGAGTGCCCGGTGCCGGTCATGCGCACCCGCCGGCCCGTCCTCGCGGCGTCCCGTACGGCGTCGGCGACCTCGGCCGCCGACGCGGGGGCGCGGACCTCCGCGGGGGTGACCGACTGGTTGCGCGCCCAGTTGACGAAGGCGTCCATGCTCCTCCTCGCCCCGGCACCTGCTCCGGGGTGAACATGAACACTACTCATGAATCACCCCGCTGCCTACGGGGCAAGGCTCGGTCTCAGCTGGTGTGCTGGTGACGCACCCGGACCAGTGCCGAGCCGGCGAGCCCACGACGGCCGCGAGCAGCGCGCAGGCGTAGGAGAAGCCGTACGCGTTGGACGCGCCGAACAGGTCGGTCAGCCGTCCGCCCGCCCAGGAGCCCACGGCCACGCCGAGGTTGATCGAGGTGGTGATCCACGCCATGCCCTCGTTGAGCTGGGCCGCCGGGACCAGGCGTTCCACCAGCGAGAACCCGGTGATCAGGGTGGGGGAGATGGACAACCCGGCGACGAAGAGCGCCAGCGCCATGACCCGCACGTCGCGCATGAGCAGCACCGGCGTGAGCCCGGCGGCGAACAGCGTGAGCCCCCGGACGAACCGGGCGCGCAGGCTGATCTTCCACTGCCGCGAGCCGTACCACAGGCCGGAGATCGCGCTGCCGCACGCGATCGCGGCGAGCAGCAGCCCGGCGGCGCCCTTGCTGCCGTGCTCCTCGGCGAAGGCCACGGTGATGATGTCGACAGAACCGAACACCGCGCCCATGGCCAGGAAGACCGCCGACAGCAGCGCCACGCCCGGGATCGCGATGGGGGACCCGGCCGCCCCCCGGTGCCGTACGGCGGGCGGTTCTGTGCCGCGGAGCGAGGCGAACGCCAGCGTGCCCGACACGGTCAGCGCGATCGCGGCGATCAGGCCCGCGTAGGGGTTGATCGCGATCGTGAGGGCGGTCACGAAGGCGGGCCCGCCGACGAAGATCACCTCGTCGGCCACGGACTCGAACGAGAACGCGGTGTGCAGCTTGGCGGGGTCGTCGAGCACGTGCGACCAGCGGGCCCTGACCATCGAGCCGAGCGAGATCCCGGTGGCCCCGGACGCCGCGCCGGCGGCGTACAGCGTCCACTCGGGTACCGAATCGTTCGCGCTGGCGTGCGCGCACAGCATCAGGGCGGTGAGCGAGCAGCCGTGCAGCAGTACCAGCGGGACCAGCACCCGCGCCTGGCCGAACCGGTCCACCAGCCGCCCGGAGAGGGGCCCGGCCACGGCGACCGCGATCGAGAGGGTCGCCGCCACGGCCCCCGCCTTCGCGTACGACCCGGTGATGGCGGTGATCAGCAGGATGACGCCGATGCCGAGCATCGACATGGGCGCCCGCCCGACGAAGCCCGCGATGACGAAGCCCTTGACTCCGGGCGTGCCGAACAGCCCGCGGTACGGCCCGACCATGTTGTGTTCCCCTTCGGCACTGTGTTCGGCACTGTGTGCGTGTGTGTCCGGGCCGGCCGTTCGACAGCGGCGGCGGTCCCGGGAGGCCCCGGGACACGCGGACGGCGTTTGTCTCCGGTTTGACCATCGCCTACCCGCATATCATGAGGCAAGTGATTTTTCCGCGTCGGGGGTGGAGGGGCTGAGGTTGAGGTCGTCCACTTCTTCCGCCTCCACGCGGCTCCGCCCGATCGTGACCGGCCTCGCTGTCGTGATCCTCAGCGTCATCGCCGCGGGCACCGCCTTCCTGGTCACCTGGCCGGGTGACGGCGCGCTGGCGGCCGGCGGCGGCCGGGCGGAGACGGACCGGACGCGGGCGGACAACCCCCTTCCGGCCGCGCGGGCGACGGCGGGAAGCCTCATGCCCGACCGCACGCTGCCGTCGAGCGCGCCCGTCGTCGGCGGGCCCGGCGTGCAGGTCACGCTGCCGCACCTCCTGGCGATCTCCCCGAAGCGGGTGCCGCAGCGCACCCTGTTGAAGATCGCCAAGCTGCGGCACGTGCAGAAGGTGGCGGTCGCCGACGGCGGCGCGGTGCGCGTGTCCGGCACGGCCCTGCGGCTGCTCGCGGTCGACCCGGCCACGTTCCGCTCGTGGACGCCGAAGAACGTGGCCGGCCATCCGGAGGTGTGGAGCGCGCTCGCGCGGGGTGAGATGGTCGCCGACGCGGCCACGATCAAACGTCTCGGCATGGTGCTCGGCGCGGAGTATCAGATCGACCGGGGCCCCAGGCTGCGCGTCGCGGCCTCGGCCTCGCTCGGGCTGCCCGGCGTGGACGGCCTGGTCAGCCAGGACCTGGGCCGCAGGCTCGGCTTTCCCAGCGGTGTCGTGGTGCTCGTGCACGGCGACCCGGGCAAGGTGAGCGACAAGGCGGTCGCGCGCCTGCTCGGCAAGGGCGCGCAGGTCGTGCGGGTCGGCCAGGCCGCCGTCCGGCCGCGGGCCACGGCCACGCCGGGGCAGGCCCTGGTGGGACGGCCGACGAGCTACCTGGACCTCTACCAGCGGTCCGCCACCGTCTGCCCCGGCCTCTCCTGGACCGTCCTCGCCGCAATCGGCCAGGTGGAGAGCAGCCACGGCCGCAACAACGGCCCCTCGTCCGCGGGGGCGCTCGGGCCGATGCAGTTCATGCCCGCCACCTGGAAGGCGTACGGCGTGGACGGCGACGGCGACGGCGAGGCGGACATCTGGAGCCCCTACGACGCGGTGCCGTCGGCGGCCAAATACCTGTGCGCCAACGGGGCCGGCGCAGGCGGCGACAAGCTCAGGAAGGCCGTGTGGTTCTACAACCACTCCTGGGACTACGTGAACAAGGTCCTGTCGCTCGCGGAGGCGTACGCCCGCGCGTACGCCTCCTGACAAGGAAGGCACGCGACGGCGGGTCCTGCCGCGCCGTCTACGGTGCCGTTACCGCTACTGTCCCGGCCGGGCGGCGGGCCGTACGGGCGCCGGGCAGCAGGTGGCCGCGCACGGCGCGGGCTCGGGCTCGGCGAGCAGTTCGGCCACCATCGACACGAACCGCGGGTGGGTGCCCGCGGTCGAGGCCCTGGTGAGGGCCATGCCGAGCTTCTCGGCCGTGTCCGCGGCCTCCACGTCGAGGTCGTAGACGACCTCCATGTGGTCGGAGACGAAACCGATGGGCACCAGGACGGCCGACCGCACGCCCTCGGCGTGCAGCGCCTCCAGGTGGTCGCAGACGTCGGGCTCCAGCCAGGGCACCTGCGGCGGGCCGCTGCGGCTCTGCCAGACCAGGTCCCAGGCCCGGCCCTCTTCCACGTGTGCGGTCACCAGTTCGGCGGCTCGCCTGAGCTGGGCCTCGTACGCGCCCCCCGCCGGCCCCGCCGTGCGGGCCATGGAGACGGGGATGCTGTGCGCGGTGAACACGAGGCGGGCCTGCTCGCGGGCGTCGGCGGCAGCCGGTCGAGGGCCTCGCGGGTGTGGTCGGCCATCGCCGCGATGAACCCGGGGTGGTCGTAGTAGTGGCGGAGCTTGACGATCTCGGGGGCGCCGGGGACGGCGGCGCGGGCACGGGCGATGTCGTCGAGATACTGCCGGCAGCTCGAGTAGGAACTGTAGGCCGCGGTGACGAAGGCCGCCGCCTTGCGGACGCCGTCCTCCTTCATCCGCCGGACCGTGTCCTCGAGGAACGGGTGCCAGTTGCGGTTGCCCCAGTATACCGGCAGGTCCACGTCGAGCGCGGCGATCAGGTCGCGGCACTGCTGGTTGATCGGGCTGACCCCGCCGAACCCCTGGTAGTGCGCCTCGACCTCCAGCAGCCGCTCGCGCGGCACGCCCCGGCCGCGCACGACGTTCTCCAGGAACGGCATGACGTCCTCGGGCTTCTCCGGCCCGCCGAAGGAGACGACGAGCAGGGCGTCGTATCCGTTGGTGCTCCCCATGCGCCACACCTTACGCGGACGGTACGACGGTTCCGTCCGCGCCTATTTGGCTTGGGCGGTGGTGCGTCAGCGAGTAGGTTCGAGCGGTGAGCCAATTTCCGGACATCCGCGAATACATGGCCCTGCCGCGCGTGAACGCCCTGCGGCTGTCGCCCGACGGGACCCGGCTCGTGTCCGTGGTCCAGTCGCTCAACCCCGACGGCAAGTCGTACGGCACCGCGCTGTGGGAGATCCCCCAGGACCCCGGAGGCGAGCCCCGTCGGCTGACCCGGTCGGCGAAGGGGGAGGCGGGGGCCGAGTTCGCCCCCGACGGGACCCTGTTCTTCGTCTCCCGGCGGCCCGACGAGACGGTGAAGGAGAGCGGCGGCGACACGGCCGCCCTGTGGCTGCTGCCCGAGCGCGGCGAGCCGGTGCGCGTCGCCACCCGCCCCGGTGGGATCGGCGGCGTACGGGCGGCCGGCGGCACGGTCGTCTACACCTCCGAGGTGCTGCCCGGCGACGCCGCCACCGAGGAGGAGCGCCGCAAGGCCCGCGAGGAGGCCGGGGTCGGCGCGATCCTGCACGAGGGCTACCCGGTGCGCTACTGGGACCACGACCTCGGCCCTGCGGAGACCCGGTTCTTCGCCGGCCGTGCCGTACGCGAGGGCCTGGAGGACGTGCGCGACCTCACGCCCGGGCCGGGCGGCGGGCTGCGCGACGCCTCCTTCGACCTGACACCCGACGGCTCGTCGGTGGTCAGCAGCTGGCAGGTGTTCCTGCCGAACGGGGAGGTCCGTACGGATCTGGTCGTGATCGACGTGGCGGACGGGTCGCGGCGCACGCTCGCGACGTCCGAGGGGCACGACTTCGTCGGGCCGGTGAAGGTGTCGCCCGACGGGCGGCGGGTCGCCTGCCTGCGGGAGCGGCACGGCACCGAGGAGACGCCGATCGCGCTCGACCTGTGGGTGATCGACCTGGCCACCGGTGAAGGCCGCGCGGTCGCCGGGGAGGTCTTCCCCGCCTCGGTCGCGTGGGCGCCCTCCTCGCGGGAGCTGTTCTTCGCCGCCGACCACCAGGGCCGCAGGCCGATCTTCCGCGCCACCCTGGACGGCGCGGTCACCAGGCTGACCTCGGACGACGGCGCGTACGCCGAGCTGTGCCCGGCCTCCGACGGTTCGGTCTACGCCCTGCGCGGCGCGATCGACTCGCCGCCGCGGCCGGTGCGCGTCGCCGCCGACGGGTCGGTCACCACGCTGCCCTCGCCCACGCCGCCGCTCGAACTGCCCGGCACGCTGACCGAGGTGACCGCGACGGCCGAGGACGGGACCGAGATCCGGGGCTGGCTGGTCGTCCCCGCGGACGCGACCGCCGAGGACCCGGCACCGTTCCTGCTGTGGATCCACGGCGGCCCGGTGTCCAGCTGGAACGACTGGAGCTGGCGCTGGAACCCCTGGATCATGGCCAGGCACGGCTATGCCGTGCTGTTGCCCGACCCCTGCATGTCCACGGGGTACGGCCAGGACATGATCCAGCGGGGCTGGGGCGACTGGGGGCCGGTGACCCACGCCGACCTCATGGCGATCACGGACGAGTGCCTCAAGCGGCCGGAGATCGACGAGCAGCGGACGGCGGCGATGGGCGGCTCGTTCGGCGGCTACATGGCGAACTGGGTCGCCGGGCACACCGACAGGTTCCGGGCCATCGTGACGCACGCGTCGCTGTGGAACCTGGACCAGTTCGCCGGCACCACCGACGGCGCCAACTTCTGGCAGCGCGAGTTCGGCGTCCTCGGGTCCGCCCGCTACGCCCGGCTGTCGCCTCACCGGTGGCTCGGGGAGATCAGGACGCCGATGCTGGTGATCCACGGCGACAAGGACTACCGCGTGCCGATCGGCGAGGGCCTGCGGCTGTGGTGGGACCTGCAGCGCTCGGGGGTCGAGTCGAAGTTCCTCTACTTCCCGGACGAGAACCACTGGGTGCTCAAACCCGGCAACGCGATCGCCTGGTACGAGACCGTCCTGGCCTTCCTCGCGCAGCACGTCCTGGGCGAGAAGTGGACCAGGCCGCCGTCCCTGAGCTGACCGTTGAACGGCGGTACATCCTGGTTTGGGAGGATGTCATCCGTGCGGCCGACGCCCGTGCCGGGCGCCGGCCGCTTCGTTGTGAGCACGTACGAGGAGGGGGCAGGCCAGGATGGACGAGCGGGAGCATCGGCATGACCGCACGCGGGTGGAGGAGCTGCTGGAGCTGGCGACCGGCATAGCGGAGGAGGCCGGCCAGATGCTCCTCGCCAAGCGGCCCGCGCGGCCCGAGGTGCTCGCCACCAAGTCGAGCCCCACCGACGTCGTCACCGCGCTCGACCGGGCCGCGGAGGAACTGATCCGCGGCAGGATCGCCGAGGTCAGGCCGCACGACGCGATCCTCGGCGAGGAGGGCGGCGACACCCCCGGCGAGGGCGGCGTCCGGTGGGTCGTCGACCCCATCGACGGCACGGTCAACTTCCTGTACGGCCTGCCGGACTGGGCGGTCAGCATCGGCGTCGAGGTGGACGGCGAGATCGTCGCCGGAGCGGTGCACAACGTGCCCCGCGGCGAGTTGTTCACCGCGTCGAAGGGCGGCGGCGCCTGGCTGAGGGGCGAGCGGCTGCGCTGCAACACCGGCGTCCCGCTGGCCAAGGCCCTCGTCGCCACCGGGTTCGGCTACGCGGCCGGGCGGCGCCGGGTGCAGGCCGAGGTGCTGGCGCAGGTGGTGCCGCAGGTCAGGGACATCCGGCGCGGCGGCTCGTGCGCGGTCGACCTCTGCTCGGTCGCCGCGGGCCGGGTCGACGCCTACTACGAGCGCGGCGCCAACTACTGGGACCACGCGGCGGCGGGCCTGATCGCCGTGGAGGCCGGGGCCCGCATCGGCGGCCTGAACGGCAGGCCGGTCAGCCCCGACATGGCGCTGTGCGCGGCCCCGGGGCTCTTCGAGGAACTGCACGACCTGCTCGTCCCCCTCGACCCCGAGCGCGACTGACGCGCCCGCTCGGCCGCCCCTCCTCGCCCGCGTACCCAACGGGCGATGGAGGGGGCGGGCCCGCCCGGTCCAGCGGATGACCGTCCGACCAGCCGCGCTGTCTCCTGTTGCTTGACCGCCGCAGCACCGCGTCCGAGCACCGCGCCGCAGCACCAAGCGCCAAGCACCGCGCCCGAGTGCCCGCTTGAGGACCGGCGCTGCTCTCTGCTGTTCCGTCGCGCTGTGCTGTGCCGTCAGTCGCGTTGCGCTGTGCCGTTCAGTCGCGTTGGCTCCTGCCGCCGAGGCCGAACTCCCGTGCGACGTCCTCGACGTTGGCGAAGGTGCGGTCCGGCAGCGCACGCAGGGCGGACAGCACCCCGTCCGGTGCAGACTCGGACTCGGCGCGGGCCAGCAGGTCCTGCCGGCTCGCCGGGAAGACGTGCGTCCCGCTGATCCACCGCGCGAGATCGCTGCGGCTGTCCACCTCCTGCCTGCTCAGGCCCTCCGGCGAGCCCGGCTCGTGCTCCTGGCCCGGCCGGCCGCGTTCGATGCCGCCCTGTTCCATGGCGATCCACCTCTCGTGCTTGGGTGACGCTGCGGAGACGACGGCTCTGCACCTCGTGGTCGCCGTGAATTCGCGTGGAGTTCCCGCCGGCTTCGCCCGATGCACAGACAGGCGAGGGGGCCCACCGTTCGGCGGGCCCCCTCGTCAGTGTCGGTTCCGGTCAGCGCTGGATGGAAATGCCGTGATCCTCGGCGAGGCGGTGCAGGTCCTCGATCTCGGCGGTGAGGGTGTCGGCGAGGAAGTCGTCCCCGCTCGTGGTGGCCTCTTCAAGACCCTTGTAGGCCTGGTCGAGCCTGGTTTCGATCGTGGTCGTGAACTCGCCCATCTCACCTTCTTTCTCAGGGGGCGAAACGTGTCACGGGGGCTCCGGCACGGATCCTGCGGAGAGGCGCGCCCTTCCCCGGCACACGACAATGGAGGGTGTCCGGGGCCTTACCCATGTCCGGACCGACCGCAAACCTGTGAATTTCTGTGCTCTACGTCACGTAGAGCGCCGGAACCGCTTACCGGCGGCTTACGTCGAATATGGCCACAATGAGGGGCGTCGTACCAGCTAGGAGGACTTGATGCGCGTGCTTGTGGTGGAGGACGAGCGGGTGCTCGCGGACGCGATCGCCACCGGACTCCGCCGGGAGGCGATGGCCGTGGACGTCGCCTACGACGGCGCCGCCGCCTTGGAGAAGACCGGTTACATCGACTACGACGTGATCGTGCTCGACCGCGACCTGCCCAAGGTGCACGGCGACGAGGTGGCCCGCCGCCTGGTCGCCCAGCGGTCGGCCTCGCGGATCATCATGCTCACGGCCGCGGGCGACGTGGACGACAAGGTCGAGGGCCTGGAGCTGGGCGCCGACGACTACCTGGCCAAGCCGTTCGTGTTCATGGAACTCGTGGCCCGGGTGCGCGCGCTCGGCCGCAGGTCCGCGCCGCCGCTGCCGCCCGTGCTCGAACGCGCCGGCGTCCGGCTCGACCCCGGCAGGCGCCAGGTGACGAGGGACGGGGTCGAGGTCCACCTCACCAAGAAGGAGTTCGCGGTGCTGGAGGAGCTGATGCGGGCCGAGGGCGCCGTCGTCAGCCAGGAGGACCTGCTCGACAAGGCGTGGGACGAGAACATCGACCCGTTCACCAACGTGGTCAGGGTGACCATGATGACCTTGCGCAAGAAGCTGGGCGATCCGCCGGTCATCGAGACCGTGCCCGGTGTCGGGTACCGGCTGTGACGACCCGCGCCGCCACGTCCCGGGGGAGGGGGCCCTGTGACCGAACCGCGTGACGTCTCCGAGAGGGGGACGCCCCGGATCCTCCCGCCGCCCGGCGAATCGGACGCCGCCACGACCTCGCCGGACGTGGCGGCTCCGGCCGGCGGCCAGGCTCCGGCGGCTCCCACCCGCCGGATGTCGAACCCGATGGGCACCGGTCCCTACCGCAGCCAGGTGCCGCCGCCGCCCAGCGGGCCGCCCGCCTGGGACGGCCCGCCGCCCCTGGTCGCCCACCCCGTGCAGCGGGGCAACCTGCTCAACGAGATCAGGTCGCTGCAGAACCGCGTCAGCATCCGCTGGCGCCTGACCCTCACGTACGCCGCGCTGGTCTTCGTCGCCGGCGCGCTGCTGGTGATGGTCATGTACGTGCTGATCGGCCAGGCGATCGACATCGGCTGGCAGAGCGCGCCGCAGATCATCTTCCCGCGCGGGAGCGTGCCGCAGGAGTGGATCGACGAGGTCAACCACCAGTTCGCCCAGTCGCAGGCGGAGGTCACCGCGGTGGCGCGGGCCGAGCTGCTGAAGCGGGCGCTGCTGGCGCTGGCGGGCGTCGGGATCCTGGCGCTGATGCTGGGATACGTCGTGGCGGACCGGGCGCTGCGGCCCGTCAGCAAGATGACGGCGACCGCACGGAAGCTGTCGGAGACCTCGCTCGCCCACGAGCGCATCGACCTCCAGGGCCCGGCCGACGAGCTGAAGGAGCTGGCCGACACCTTCGACGCGATGCTCACCCGGCTCAACACCGCCTTCGACGCGCAGCGGAGGTTCGTGGACAACGCCTCCCACGAGCTGCGGACGCCGCTGGCGATCAACCGCACGGTGCTGGAGGTGGCCCTGTCCGATCCCGAGGCGTCGGACGACCTCAAGGTGCTCGGGCGCACGCTCCTGGGCACCACCGCACGCAACGAGCGGCTGATCGAGGGCCTGCTGCTGCTCGCCCGCAGCGAGCGCGAGCTGTCGGTGCGCAAGCCCGTGGACGTCCAGGAGGTCGCCAGGACGGCCGTGGAGCAACTGGCCCCCTTCGCCGGGGAAGAGGGTGTCACCGTCGAGCACGACCTCCACCCGGCGGCCACGACGGGCGACCCCGTGCTCATAGAACGCTGTGTCTCCAACCTCGTCGAGAACGGCATCAAGCACAATCTCGGCGAGTCCGGAAAAGTATGGGTCCGGACGGGAATTGTGGACGGGGGTGCGGTTGTTCAGGTCGCGAACACGGGACCGCACGTTCCCGCGTACGAGGTGGAGAGCCTGTTCGAGCCGTTCCGGCGCCTGAATGCCGACCGGGTTCAGTCCGCCAAGGGCGCGGGTCTCGGCCTGTCCATCGTGCGCGCGATCGTCCGCGCGCACGGCGGAACGGTCGCCGCCGTCCCCCGCGACGGGGGCGGTCTCGTGGTGACGGTGCGTCTGTCCGGAGCCGGGGCATCTCCGGGGACGCCGCAGTCGGCGCGCTGATGGAGCGTGCGCGCCGCACATGTGGTTGGATGTGCCGTCGAACGCGGTGGGGGATACCGCCGATACTGTGGTTTTCGCCATATTTGGCTAACCGCAGCCCCCGGCGGGACGCCCCTCGCGTGTCGGAAGGTTCAGTGTTCGTTCAAGCGGGTACCGAATGCACAATTTACCGGCCCCCGCGGGCACAACACCGGCCTTCCGAGCGTTATCCACGCGCGACACAGGCGCAGGCAGATAGATGAGGGGGATGGAGTAGCAGATGGCTACCGACTACGACAGCCCGCGTAAGACCGACGACGATCTCAACGAGGACAGCCTTCAGGAACTCCAGGCGCGTAGGAGTGACAAGTCGTCGGGCAGCATCGACATCGACGAGACCGATCTGGCCGAGTCGCTGGAGTTGCCGGGGGCGGATCTGTCGAACGAGGAGCTCTCGCTGCGGGTGATTCCTCGGCAGGCCGACGAATTCACCTGCTCGCGGTGCTTCCTGGTGCACCACCGCAGCCAGCTGGCCTCGGAGAAGAACGGCCAGCAGGTCTGCCGCGAGTGCGCCGCCTAGGAGACCCTTGGGAGGGTCCGTGACTTCAGCAGCGGATGAATCAAACAACGAGGTGGCCGACCTTGTCGGCAAACTCGTCGCCCCTGAGGAGACGGACGGGGCCGAGCGGCGTCGGCTGCTCGGCCGCCTCAGCGGGGCCTTGGCAAGGTCCGCCAGGAAGGCACGAGAACGGGGAGTCGGCCGGGGGCGATGGCTGGCCGACGTCTTCATGAACATCGCCCCGCGGTTACCGATCAGGGACTACGAGACGCTGCGGGAACACCACTACGGGCTCACCGGCGAGCAGCTCGCCGACGATCTCGTCCGCACCGCCGCCAAGGCGACGACGGCGGTCGGCGCGGTCGGCGGAGCGCTCGCCGCGGCCGAGTTCGCCGCCCCGCCGCTCCTGCTGTCCGCACCCGCCCAGATCGTGGCCGAGACGCTGGTCGTCGCGGCCATCGAAGTGAAGCTCCTCGCCGAACTGCACGAGGTGTACGGCGTGGAGGTCCCCGGCACCGGCGCCCAGAGGGCGACCGCGTTCGCGCTCGCCTGGTCGAAGCAGCGGGGCGTCAACCCCCTCGCCCCCGGTTCGGCCACGATCGCACTCGGGACCGCCGCCAAGACCGCGCTGCGCAACCGCCTGATGCGCACGCTCGGCCGCCACCTCACCACGCTCGGCCCGTTCCTCACCGGCGCCGTGGCCGGCGGCGCGCTGAACCGGGCCGCCACCAGGAAACTCGCCGCCGCCGTACGCGCGGATCTGCGCCGTCAGCGCGCTCTGCCCCCCGGCTGACGCCCCTGCCCCCCGGCTGATCCTCCGGTCTCGGTCTGCGGGTGAAGCGCCGCGATCCTGGCGCCCGTCCCAATCGGCACTCTCCGGCCGTCCTGATCTTCCAGATAGGGAAGTGTCACCGATTGGTCTAAACCTCTTGCCGACCCCGTATGAGCTGCATGAGATCATTCTCACAGCCTTAGGCGTGGATTGTGCACGTTCTTACGGGTATGGGGGTCACTGGTGACTTTCCGTATGGTGGTCACAGGCGACCACCTGGAGGGGATTCATGCGTGGCACCAGCTCTTTTCTGATCGTCGCGAACCGGCTGCCGGTCGATCGCGTGGGCGAGAACGAATGGCGGCGCAGCCCGGGCGGGCTCGTGACCGCCATCGCGCCCGTCATGCAACGCCGTGACGGGGCCTGGCTCGGCTGGACCGGGGCGGCGGGAGAGGAGCTGAAGCCCTTCGACCACGACGGGATGCACCTGATCCCCATCCCGCTGTCCCAGCTCGAGGTCGAGCTGTACTACGAGGGCTTCTCCAACGCCACCCTGTGGCCGCTCTATCACGACGTGGTCGCCACGCCCGTCTACTCCCGCGTGCTCTGGGACGCGTACCGGGCGGTCAACGACCGCTTCGCCCGCGCGGCCGCGGACGCCGCCGCGCCCGGCGCGGTCGTCTGGGTGCAGGACTACCAGCTCCAGCTCGTGCCCGCGATGCTGCGCAAGCTGCGGCCCGACCTGAAGATCGGGTTCTTCCTGCACATCCCGTTCCCGCCGGGCGAGCTGTTCTACCAGCTGCCCTGGCGCAACGAGATCCTCGAAGGACTGCTCGGGGCCGATCTCGTCGGCTTCCAGCGGCCGGGCGGCGCCGCCAACTTCCTGCGCCTGTGCCGCCGCCTGCTCGGCGTGCAGTACCTCCGCAACGAGATCCAGCTCGACGACCGGACGGTCCGCGCCGAGTCGTTCCCGATCTCCGTCGACGTCGGCGAGCTGGACCAGCTCGTCCGCGAGCCGCGCGTCCAGCAGCGGGCCAAGGAGATCCGCGCCGAGCTGGGCGATCCCGAGCACGTGCTGCTCGGCGTCGACCGCCTCGACTACACCAAGGGCATCGGCCAGCGGCTCAAGGCGTTCGGCGAGCTGCTCGACGACGGCGCGATCAAGCCGGACGAGGCGGTCTTCGTGCAGGTCGCCACGCCCACCCGCGAGCGGGTCGCCGAGTACATCCGGCTGCGCAACGACATCGAGCTGCGGGTGGGCCGCATCAACGGCGAGCACGGCGTGCTCGGCCGCATGCCGATCTCCTACCTCCACCAGTCGTACAACAAGGAGGAGCTGGCGGCGCTCTACTGCGCGGCCGACGTCATGGTCGTCACGCCGCTGCGCGACGGCATGAACCTCGTCGCCAAGGAGTACGTCGCCTGCCGCCACGACCTGCGCGGGGCGCTCGTGCTGAGCGAGTTCGCCGGGGCGGCCGACGAGCTGCGCCAGGCCTACATGGTCAACCCGTACGACATCGACGGCATGAAGCGGACGATGCTGGCGGCGATGCGGGCGACCCCGCACGAGCTGGCGCGCCGGATGCGCTCGCTCAGGCGCAGGGTCGCGACCTACGACGTGGACAGGTGGGCCAGCGACTTCCTCACGGCCCTGGAGTCCGGGGAACCCGTCGCTCCTACGGAGTGAGGTCCCGGGCGGCGTCCTTCCAGGAGCGCCACTTCTTCGCCGCCGACCGCGTGATCACGATCCGCGTGATCTCCATGCCCAGGCCCATCACCACGGCGTACGCGATCGCCTCGCCGAGCCCGATGTCGGGGGAGTCGGCGCTCGCCGGCGGCTTCTTGCCGGTCGCCTTCTCCCACGCGAACGACAGCACCTTGCGCGAGCAGAAGCCCACCGCCAGGCCGAGCAGGCCGCCGACGATCCGCCACTGCATGTCGGGCTTGTCCGTCGCGCCGAGTTCGCGCTTGGCCTCCCGAGCCATGTCCGCCATGATTCCTCCTCGATAACGACCTTAGTGTCTCCCCGCGGGGTGACGGTCCACGCCATACCATGTGGTGGCATGACCGAACAGCGACTCCCCGCAGCCATGCCCGAGAAACCCACACTCGACGGCTTGGAGGCGGTATGGGTAGCGCGCTGGGAGGCCGAGGGCACCTATCGGTTCGACCGGTCCCGGGGCAGGGACGAGGTCTACTCCATCGACACCCCGCCGCCCACCGTGTCCGGGTCCCTTCACGTGGGGCACGTCTTCTCCTACACGCACACGGACACGATCGCCCGCTACCAGCGGATGCGGGGGCGCGAGGTCTTCTACCCGATGGGGTGGGACGATAACGGCCTGCCCACCGAGCGCCGCGTGCAGAACCACTTCGGCGTGCGCTGCGACCCCTCCATGCCGTACGACCCGGCCTTCACGCCGCCGGAGAAGCCGGACGCCAAGCGGCAGGTGCCGATCTCGCGCCGCAACTTCATCGAGCTGTGCGAACGGCTGACCGCCGAGGACGAGAAGGCGTTCGAGGAGCTGTGGCGGCGCCTCGGCCTGTCGGTGGACTGGTCGATGACCTACGCGACCATCGACGCCAATGCCCGGGCGGCATCCCAGCGCGCGTTCCTGCGCAACCTCGCGCGCGGCGAGGCGTACGTCGCCGAGGCCCCGACCCTGTGGGACGTGACGTTCCGCACGGCCGTGGCCCAGGCCGAGCTGGAGGACCGGGAGTGGCCCGGCGCCTTCCACCGCATCGGCTTCGAGCGTGCGCCGGACGACGGCATGGTGTGGATCGAGACGACCCGGCCCGAGCTGATCCCGGCCTGCGTGGCGCTGGTCGCCCACCCCGACGACGAGCGTTATCAGCCGTTGTTCGGCACCACCGTCCGCACCCCGGTCTTCGGGGTCGAGGTGCCGGTCGTGGCCCACCACCTCGCCGAGCCCGACAAGGGCTCCGGCATCGCGATGATCTGCACCTTCGGCGACGTCACCGACGTCACCTGGTGGCGCGAGCTCGACCTGCCCACCCGGCCGGTGATCGGCTGGGACGGCCGCCTGCTCCCCGAGCCGCCCCACGGCGTGCCCGCCGAGCCGTACGCCGAGCTGGCCGGGAAGACGGTGCACAGCGCGCGCGAGCGCATCGTGGAGATGCTGCGCGAGTCCGGCCACCTGGACGGCGAGCGCGCAAGATCCAGCGGCCGGTCAAGTTCTACGAGAAGGGCGACCGGCCCCTCGAGATCGTCACCACCCGGCAGTGGTACATCCGCAACGGCGGCAGGGACGCCGCACTGCGCGCCGAGCTGCTGGAGCGCGGCCGGGAGCTGGAGTGGCACCCGCCGCACATGCGGGTCAGGTACGACAACTGGGTGGAGGGCCTGGCGGGCGACTGGCTGATCTCCCGCCAGCGGTTCTTCGGCGTGCCGATCCCGGTCTGGTATCCGCTCGACGCCGACGGCGAGCCGATCTACGAGGCGCCGATCGTCCCGCCGGAGTCGGCGCTGCCGGTCGACCCGTCCAGCGACGTGCCGCCCGGCTTCTCCGAGGACCAGCGGGGCAAGCCGCTCGGCTTCACCGCCGACCCCGACGTCATGGACACCTGGGCGACCTCCTCGCTGAGCCCGCAGATCGCCGCCGGGTGGGAGCGCGACGACGACCTGTTCCGCCGGGTGTTCCCGATGGACCTGCGGCCCCAGGCCCACGAGATCATCCGTACCTGGCTGTTCTCCACGGTCGTGCGGGCACACCTGGAGCACGGCGGGCTGCCCTGGCGGCACGCGGCGATCTCCGGGTGGATCCTCGACCCCGACCGCAAGAAGATGTCGAAGTCCAAGGGCAACGTGGTCACGCCCATGGGCCTGCTGGAGGAGTACGGCTCCGACGCGGTCCGCTACTGGGCGGCGAGCGGGCGTCCCGGCACCGACACGGCGTTCGACACCGGGCAGATCAAGATCGGCCGCCGGCTGGCCATCAAGATCCTCAACGCGTCGAAGTTCGTGCTCGGCTTCCGGTCCGAGGGCGGCGGCGAGGTCACAGAACCGGTCGACCTGTCCATGCTGGCCGCGCTGGGGGCGGTCGTCGCCGAGGCCACCGAGGCGTTCGAGGCGTACGACTACACCCGGGTGCTGGAACGGACCGAACGCTTCTTCTGGTCGTTCTGCGACGACTACGTGGAGCTGGTCAAGGCCCGCGCGTACGACGGGGACGCCTCGGCCGTCGCCGCGCTGCGGCGGGCGCTCGACGTGCTGCTGCGGCTGTTCGCGCCGTTCCTGCCGTTCGTGGCCGAGGAGGTCTGGTCGTGGTGGCGGGAGGGCTCGGTGCACCGTGCCGCCTGGCCGTCCCCCGACGAGCTGCCCGAGGCGCGGCGCGGCGACCCCGCGGTGCTGGACGCCGTGGCGGAGGTGCTCCGCCGGGTGCGGCGGGCCAAGTCCGAGGCGCGGCTGTCGATGCGCGCCGAGGTCGCCCGGCTGACCGTGTCGGGGGACCGGGCGGACCTCGTCCGGCCGGCCCAGGACGACCTGTGCGCGGCCGGCAACGTCGAGGAGTTCGTCCTCGAACCCGGTGACGGCCCGCTCGACGCGGTCGCGGAACTGACCGCGTGAGGCCATTGCCGGCCACCGCCGCGCCCGAGTGGTGACGACGGTGGCCGGTGACGGCTTGGGACGTTCCAGGGCATTTCGGCGCGGCGACGCTCCATGGAGGAGGACCTGCGGCGAGACGACCACCACACCCGGGTAAAACGACTGCGCGTCCCGCCCGCCGACATGCCAGGCTGGATCCGTGATCCCGTCTAACCGCAGTACCACGGAAAGGGTTCCGCCGACGCTGGCCACGATGGCCGCGTGGAGCTGGCGGCTGTTGCTGCTCGGCGGGATGATCTACGTCCTGTGGCTGATCATCCAAAGGATCAGCTTCGTCGTCATGCCGGTGGTGGTCGCGCTGCTGCTCGCGGCCCTGCTCCACCCGCTGACCCGGCGGCTGCGCTCCGCCGGGCTCCGGCCGATCTACGCGACGTGGATCACGATGCTGCTCGGCCTCGCGCTGATCGTCGGCATCGGCTTCCTTATCGGCGTGCGGGCGAACGAGGAGTTCCCCCGGCTGGTCCTGCAGATCCAGGTGACCGTGCGCAACGTCCAGGACTGGCTGCTGCACGGCCCCCTCCATCTGAAGGAGGCGCAGATCGCCGACTTCGTGGACCAGCTCAGCAGCCAGGTGACCCAATACCGCAGCCAGATCACCAGCACACTGCTGAGCGGCGCCACCGCGGTCGTCGAGGTACTCACCTCCATCGTCCTGATCCTCTTCGTGACCTTCTTCCTCCTGAAGGACGGCGACCGGATCTGGGCCTGGTTCCTGCGCGCCTTCGGCGGCGCCGCGACGCGCGTCGACAACGCGGGCCGCGCCGCCTGGGCGACGATCTCCCACTACGTGCACGGCACGGTGGCCGTCGCCGCCATCCACGGGCTCGTGATCGGAGTGGTGCTCGCGGGGATGCAGGTGCCGCTGTGGGCGCCCCTCGCGGTGCTGGTCTTCGTGGCCAGCTTCATCCCGATCGTCGGCATCCTGTTCGCCGGCACCATCGCGACGCTGGTGACCTTCGGCTCCCGGGGCTGGTTCCTGGCGCTGATCTTCGTGGGCATCCTCGTGGTCGAGCAGCAGCTGGAAAACCACGTGCTCCAGCCGCTCATCGTGGGCCGGGCCCTGGAGTTCCACCCGCTGGCGATCATCCTCGTCCTCGCGGTGGGCGGCGTGCTCGGCGGCATCGCGGGCGCCGTGGTGGCAGTGCCGCTCACGGCGGTCATCTACCGCGCGCTGCCCGAGCTGCGCCGCGGCGGCCGGCCATCGAGCCCCCGGCCGAAGGCGGCCCGCCCGGCGCCGAGGAGGCCGGAGCCGGGGACGTGCCCGCGCACCCGGAACCCGGCGCCGCGGAGCCCGCGCCCTCTCACGCGTCCCAGCCCGCCGCCTCAGCGCACAGCGAGCAGAGTGAGCAGAGCGGACAGGGCGGGCAGGAGCCGGAGACGGCGCGCCCGTCCTCCGGAGCGGGAGAGGCGGTGTCCCCCCAGCGCAACGGGTAGGGTCTTGCCTCATGAGCGACCGAATCAGGGAACACGTCGAGGCCGCCCGATGAGCGTCGAGATCCTGATCCACCGGCTCGACCCGGACCTTCCGCTCCCGTCGTACGCCCATCCGGGCGACGCCGGGGCCGACCTGTACGCGGCGGAGGACGTGGAGTTGCTGCCCGGCGAGCGGGCGGTCGTGCGGACCGGTGTCGCCGTCGCGCTGCCGGACGGGTACGCCGCCTTCGTCCATCCGCGTTCGGCCTGGCGGCCCGGCACGGTGTCACGCTGGTCAACGCGCCGGGAACGATCGACGCCGGCTACCGGGGCGAGATCAAGGTGACGATGATCAACACGGACGCCAAGGACGCGGTGCGGTTCCGGCGCGGCGACCGGATCGCCCAGCTCGTCGTCCAGCGGGTGGAACGGGCGGCGTTCTACGAGGTCGACCGGTTGCCAGGCTCCGTACGGGGCACGAACGGGTTCGGCTCGACGGGGAGCTGACACCGCGGGGCCCGGGAAACGGGCCACGATGCGAGGAGAGTGAGAGAAGTGTTGCGACGCCGGCGACGCGCGGAGGAGGAGACCGCACCAGCCGTCGTGCGGGAGGAGAGCCCCGCCCCGGCGCGGACGGCGGGCCCCTGGGACGCCGATGACGACTATCCGGAGGCCGAGCGGGTGGACCTGGGAGGCCTGCGCCTGCCCGTCGGTCCCGGATTCGAGATCCAGCTCAGCATGGCGGGCGACCAGGTCGACGGTGTGATCGTCCTGGTCGAGGAGAGCGCCCTGCAGGTGAACGCCTTCGCCGCGCCCAAGCGCAGCGGGATCTGGGACGAGGTGCGGACCGAGCTCGCCCGTGAGGTGGTGGCCGCCGGAGGCTCGGCCGAGGACCGCGACGGGCCGTTCGGCCCCGAGATCGCGGCAGAGGTGCCCGTGCAGGGCCAGACGCAGGCGCGGCAGCCGGTGCGCTACCTCGGCGTCGACGGGCCGCGCTGGTTCCTCCGCGCCGTGATCAGCGGCAGGGCGGCGGTCGACCCGGAGGCGGCGCGGATCCTGGAGGACGTCGTGCGCGGCATCGTCGTCGTGCGCGGCGACGAGCCGATGCCGCCCAGGGAGGCGATTCAGCTCCGGCTGCCGCCGAGGCCCGGCAGGCCGTGGAGGAGCAGCAGGGACCCCGGCGGGAGGAGCTCCGGCCCTTCGAACGCGGTCCGGAGATCAGCGAGATCCGCTGACGCTCGTCCGGTGCGCGCCGGTTGACCGAATCGGGAGGCAAGCCCTGCCCTGACCGTCCTTCTGGCCCGTGGGCGGCTCACGTATGCTGCGGTGGGAAACGACCGGCCTAGGCTGGAGCCAGGACGACGAATCCCCACGAAGGGGATCGCGAGCGAGGAAGCTGGGTGAGTGACCGATGGGCACGCCGGAGCCTGCCAGACGCGGCGGACTGCGGGGCTTCTTCCGAAGGCTGACCACCAGCCAGGCCGAGCTGGAGGCCGCCGAGCTCCAGGAGGACCTGGAGCAGCAGGGGGCCACTCCCATCGCCCGGTGCGGTGAGCGTCAGCGTACGTGCGTGGCGGGCACGCTGCGCACCGTGACCCTCCGCCCGCGCGGCGGCGCCCCCGCCCTCGAGGCGGAGCTGTACGACGGGTCGGACGTGATCGACCTGGTCTGGCTCGGCCGCCGGAAGATCGCCGGCATCGAGCCGGGCCGGGTGGTGCGGGCCGAAGGGCTGGTCAGCGTCCAGGACGGCCGCAAGGTGATGTTCAACCCGCGCTACGAGCTACGCCCGGCCGGTGGCCCTTGATCTCTCAGGAGACCGTATGAGCACAGCGGACATGACGGCCCCCGGGGCACACGCCACCGTCGAGGCGGCGGTTCGCGCCCAGATGAGCAAGGCGCTGGGCGGCAGGCGCGGGATCGTCGAGGCCGCGGTGCCCACACTCGCCTTCACCGGCACGTGGATGGGCACCAACGAGCTGAAGACCTCGCTGATCGTCGGCATCGCCTCTGCGGTGGTGCTCCTGCTGGTGCGGCTCGCGCAGCGCACGACGCCGCAGTTCGTGCTCAACAGCCTCGTCGGAATCGGGATCGGCGCGTTCTTCGCGGCCCGCACCGGCGACGCCAAGGACGTGTTCCTGCCGGGGATCCTCTACAACGCGGCCTACGCCGCCGGCATGCTGCTGTCGATCGTGGTCCGCTGGCCGATCGTGGGCTTCCTGATCGGCTCGGTGACCGGCGACCCGACGGCCTGGCACAACGACTCCGCGCTGGTCCGGCTGTGCTCGCGGCTCACGTGGCTGCTCATGCTGCCCTGCCTGCTGCGGGTGGTGGTCCAGCTGCCGCTCTACTGGGCGGACCAGGTGACCGCCCTCGGCGTGGCCAAGATCGCCCTGGGCTGGCCGCTGCAGGTCGCGGGGCTGGCCGCGATGGTGTGGGTGCTCGCCCGGGGCCGCACCCCGATCGAGCCCGGTCTCCAGCCGCCCGCGCAGCCGTCCGTCTGACGATCACGTGAGAACGACTCAGGCCCCGAGCCGCGTGCCCGGGGCCTGAGTCGTGTGCGGGTCAGGGACGTTCGTGGGCCGACAGCAGTTCGGTGAGCTCGTGCTCGACCTCCTGGCTGGCCACGAACAGCAGCTCGTCGCCGGCCTCCAGCGGGTCGTCGGCCGAGGGGACCAGCACCCGGCCCTCGCGCAGGATCGCCACGAGGGCGGCGTCCACCGGCCACGGCACCGAGCCCGCCCGCTGGCCGACCACCGGGGCGTCCTCCGCCAGCGTGAGCTCCACCAGGTTGGCCTGGCCCTGCCGGAAGGTCATCAGCCGCACCAGGTCGCCGACGCTGACCGCCTCCTCGACCAGGGCCGACAGCAGGCGCGGGGTGGAGACGGCGACGTCCACGCCCCACGACTCGTTGAACAGCCACTCGTTCTTGGGGTGGTTGACCCGGGCGACCACCCGCGGCACGCCGTACTCGGTCTTGGCGAGCAGCGAGACCACGAGGTTGACCTTGTCGTCGCCGGAGGCGGCGATCACGACCTGGCAGCTGTTCAGCCCGGCCTCGTCAAGCGAGGAGATCTCGCAGGCGTCGGCCAGCAGCCACTCGGCGCGCGGCACGCTGTCGATCTTTATCGCGCGGGGGTCGATGTCGATGAGCAGGACCTCGTGGCCGTTCTCCAGAAGCTCCGCCGCGATGGAGCGGCCGACGGCTCCGGCGCCGGCGATGGTGACGCGCATCAGTGCTCCTCGTCGGACGGCGGGGCGGACAGCACCTTGTTTATGCGGTCCATGTCGTTCTCGGCGGCGACCAGGTGGAGGAGGTCGCCCTCCTGGAGGACGGTCGCGTCCTTCGGCACGAGCGCCTCGCCCATGCGGTTGACGAAGGCCACGCGCGCGCCCGTGACGTCCTCGATCACCCTGGCCCGGGTGCCGATCCAGCCCTGGTGGAAGGCCACCTCGGCGAGGACGACCGTACCGGTCGGGTCCCGCCAGAGGGGTTCGGCGCCCTCGGGCAGCACCCGGCGCAGGATCTGGTCGGCGGTCCAGCGGACCGTCGCCACGGTGGGGATGCCGAGCCGCTGGTAGACCTCGGCCCGGCGGGGGTCGTAAATGCGGGCGACCACGTTGTCCACGCCGAACATCTCCCGCGCGACCCTGGCGGAGATGATGTTGGAGTTGTCTCCGCTGCTCACGGCGACGAAGGCGGCGGCCGAGGCGATGCCGGCCTCTTCGAGCACGTCGCGGTCGAAGCCGATGCCGGTGACCCTGCGGCCCCGGAAGCCGGCCCGCAGCCGCCGGAAGGCCTGCGGATCACGGTCGATCACGGCGACCGAGTGCCCGTTGTCCTCAAGGATGTGCGCCAGGGTCGAGCCGACCCGTCCGCATCCCATGATCACAATATGCATGCTCCCCCGCCGTGGGTTGTGGCGGTCTCCTAATGCAGACAGTATGTCGCCAGTGCCGGACACCGCATGACCCGGGCACGGCCCCGGGGGACTAGGCTCAACAGACGTGTCGAAGGTGCCAGATCTTGTCAAGCGGCTCCTCGTGGGGCGGGCTCTGCGGAGCACCCAGCTCCACCACCAGCTGCTGCCCAAGCGCGTGGCACTGCCGGTCTTCGCCAGTGACGCGCTGTCCTCGGTGGCGTACGCGCCGCAGGAGATCCTGGTCATCCTGTCTATCGGCGGGGTCGCCCTCTACAGCGTCAGCCCGTGGGTCGCGGCGGGGGTCGTCCTCGTCATGCTCACGGTGGTCGCCTCATATCGGCAGAACGTGCACGCCTATCCCAGCGGCGGCGGCGACTACGAGGTGGCCACGACGAACCTGGGACCGACCGCGGGACTGACCGTCGCGAGCGCCCTGCTGGTCGACTACGTGCTGACCGTGGCGGTGTCGGTCGCCAACGGCGCCGACTACGTGGGCGCGACGATTCCCTTCGTCGCCGAACACCGTCCACTGGTGGCGATAGCCATCGTCGTACTCTTGACGATCATGAACCTGCGTGGCATCCGGGAATCGGGTGTCGCGTTCGCCGTTCCCACCTACGCCTTCATGATCGCGGTCATCGGCATGGTCGCGTGGGGCCTGTTCCGGCTGATCGTGCTCGGCGACGACCTGCGCGCCCCGACCGCCGACTACCGGATCATCGGGGAGCAGGCCAATCTCGCCGGGTTCGCGATGGCGTTCCTGGTGCTGCGCGCCTTCTCCTCCGGCTGCGCGGCGCTCACCGGCGTCGAGGCGATCAGCAACGGCGTGCCGGCCTTCCGCAAGCCCAAGAGCAAGAACGCCGCGACCACGCTGCTGATGATGGGCCTCATCGCGGTCACGATGTTCAGCGGGATCATCTTCCTCGGCCTCAAGTCCGGGGTGAAGCTGACCGACCCGGCGATCGTGGCCAGCAACGTCATCATCGACGGGCACCCGGCCGGGCCCGGCTACTACCAGCAGCCGATCATCGCGCAGGTCGCCTCGGCCGTCTTCGGCCACGGCTCGTTCCTGTTCGTCGTGATCGCCGCGGTGACCGCCCTCATCCTGTTCCTGGCCGCCAACACCGCGTTCAACGGTTTCCCCGTGCTCGGCTCGATCCTCGCCCAGGACCGCTACCTGCCGCGTCAGCTCCACACCCGGGGCGACCGCCTCGCGTTCAGCAACGGCATCGTCATCCTCGCGGCCGGTGCCTGCCTGCTGATCTGGGCGTTCAACGCGGACGTGAGCAAGCTGCTCAACCTCTACATCGTCGGCGTGTTCGTCTCGTTCACCCTCAGCCAGATCGGCATGGTCCGGCACTGGACCCGTCACCTGAGGACCGAGACCGACGCGAGGGCGCGCTTCCGCATGATGCGCGCGCGGGTGATCAACGGCTTCGGCGCGGTCATGACCGGGCTCGTGCTCGTCGTCGTCCTGGCGACCAAGTTCACCCACGGCGCGTACATCGTCTGCATCGCGATGCCGGTGCTCTTCCTCATGATGAAGGGCATCAGGCGGCACTACGACCGGGTCGCCGAGGAGCTCGCCGCGCCGGAGGGGCACGAGGTCGACGAGTCGCTGCTGCCCGCCCGCAACCACGCGATCGTGCTCGTCTCGAAGATCCACAAGCCCACGCTCCGCGCGCTCGCGTACGCCAGGGCCACCCGCCCGTCGAGCCTGGAGGCCGTGACCGTCAGCGTGGACGCCGACGAGGCGAACAGGCTCAGGGAGGAGTGGGACCGGCGCGGCATCGAGGTGCCGCTGAAGATCCTCGACTCGCCGTACCGGGAGATCACCGGCCCGGTGCTCGACTACGTGAAGTCGTTGCGGCGGCGCTCGCCGCGCGACGTGGTGACGGTCTACATCCCCGAGTACGTGGTCGGCCGCTGGTGGGAGCACCTCCTGCACAACCAGAGCGCGCTGCGGCTCAAGGGCCGGCTGCTGTTCAAGCCCGGGGTCATGGTCACGAGCGTGCCGTTCCAGCTCGCCTCCTCCGACCGTCTCAAGGGCCGCAGGGAGCCGGCCGCTCCCGGCGCCTCCCGCCGCTCCTACCAGCCCCCATCGAAGGACACGCAGGTCAAGGCATGACCGACACGAAAGAGGCCGACATGGGCGGCGCACGGCTTGAACTGACGGTTGACGCCGTCGCCAACGGCGGCTGGTGCGTCGCCAGGCACGAGGGCCGGGTGGTCTTCGTCCGGCACGCCCTGCCCGGCGAGCGGGTCGTCGCCGAGGTCACCGAGGAGACCGCGCGGTTCCTGCGGGCCGACGCGGTCGAGATCCTGGAGCCCTCACCCGACCGGGTCACGCCGCCCTGCCCGTTCGCCGGCCCCGGCCGCTGCGGGGGCTGCGACTGGCAGCACGCGACGCTGGAGGCGCAGCGCCGGCTCAAGGCCGACGTGGTCGCCGAGCAGTTCCGGCGCCTGGCGGGCCTCGACCGCAAGGTCGTGGTCGAGGAGGTGCCGGGGACGGAGGACGGCCTCGGGTGGCGCACCCGCGTGCGGTTCGCCGTGGAGCGGGACGGCACGGCGGGGCTGCGCAAGCACCGGTCGCACGAGATCGAGCACGTCACCGAGTGCCTCATCGCGCACCCCGGCGTCGAGGAGGTCGGCGCGGAACGCCTCGCGTGGCCGGGGGCCGCCTCGGTCGAGGTGGTGGCGGCCTCCGGCGGCGACCGCGCCGTGATCGTCGAACCCGTCCCGCGCCGCCGGGCGGCCATCCCGGACGTGGACGCCGCGGTCCTGCTCGACGAGGGCAGGCGGGGCACGCGCGCGCTGCGCGGCCGGGCCTCCCTGACCGAGCGGGTGGGCGAGCGGGACTTCCGGGTCACCGCGAGCGGTTTCTGGCAGGTCCACCCGGGCGCGGCGGCCACGCTGCTCGGCGCGGTGCTCGACTTCGGCCGGCCGGAGCCGGGGGAGTGGGCGCTCGACCTCTACTGCGGCGCCGGCCTGTTCGCCGCCGGGCTCGCCGAAGCCGTCGGCCCCGAGGGCGCCGTGCTCGGCATCGAGTCCGAGCCGCAGGCGGCGCAGGACGCCCGGTTCAACCTGCGTGACCTGCCGCAGGCGCGGATCGAGCGGGGCAGGGTCGAGGAGGCGCTCGACCGGCTGCGGATCGAACGGGCCGACCTGGTGGTGGCCGACCCGCCCCGCGCGGGTCTCGGCCGCCCGGTGGTCGAGCGCGTCGCAGGCCTGGAGGCCTCGCGCGTGGTGTACGTCTCGTGCGACCCGGCCACGCTGGCCAGGGACGTCGCCTGGTTCGGCGAGCACGGCTACCGGCTGGAGGACCTGCGGGCCTTCGACCAGTATCCGATGACCCACCACGTGGAGTGCGTGGCGCTCCTCGTCAGGGACTGAGCCCGGAGCCACCTCACGGGTGGGGGCGGGACATCCCCGCCACCAGGAGGTCCGCCAGCCTCCGGACCGCCACGGCCGCGCTCTCGGGCGAACCGGCGCGGAAGGAGGCGATGGCCCTCAGGCCGATCCTCACGTCCTCGACCGTCAGCTCGGGACGGACACCGCCCGCGCTCCGGGCGCGCTCGACGAGCCGCTCGAGCCCTCGGGCCTGCGCGCGGCGCTGTCCGGCGAACGCGGCGCCGGCCGGGTGGGAACCGAGCAGCGCCGTGTTCAGCCCGCGGTGCCGCACCTGGTGTTCGGCGAACCTGTGGACGGTTCCGTGCAGCGCGCGCCAGGGGTCGGGGTCGTCCAGGGCGGCACGCATCTGCGCGCGGCACACGGTCACCTGCTCGGCGAGCACGGCGCCGACGAGGTCCTGTCGCGACGGGAAGTGCCGGTAGACGGTCGCGACGCCCAGGCCGGCACGCCGGGCGATCTCGTGCACGGGCAGGTCCAGCCCGTCCGCGGCGAACGCGGCACGGGCGACCGCGACGATGTGCCGCCTGTTGTGCTCCGCGTCCGTCCGGGGTTTCCGAGTCAATGTCGTCCGCGCTCCTCTCACTTCCCGCGATCCGAGCCGGCCGCTCCGTTGTGTCCGCCTAGCGTGGTCGACGGCCAGTCGGAAACAGCCGGATAGGTGAATATGTTCCCGGATGCGAAAATGTTTGCAGTACAGTTCGACCGGTTCGGTCCCCCCGAGGTCCTCATGGTCGGGGGGGTTCCCCGAACCTCACGCGGGTCCCGGCGAGGTGCGCGTCAGAGTCAGGGCCGCCGGGGTCGCCCCGGTCGACCTCGCGCTGCGCTCCGGCACCTCGCCGTCGAGCGGACGGCTCCCCCTGCCGCACATCCCCGGCGTCGACGCCGCCGGGGTGATCGACGAGGTCGGCGCGGACGTCACCGGGTTCGCCGCCGGGGACGAGGTCTTCGGCACCGTCGACGTCTCGCGGCTGGGCGGCGCCGCCGCCGAGTTCGCCGTGCTGGCGTTCTGGGCCGCCAAGCCGCCCTCGATGTCGTGGGAGGAGGCCGGCGCCGCAGGCACGAGCGTCGAGACCGCCACCCGGGCGCTCGACAGGCTCGGCGTACGCGTGGGAACGACGCTCCTGGTCGACGGCGCCTCCGGCGGCGTCGGCAGCGTCGCCGTCCAACTGGCGGCGGCCCGCGGCGCGCGGGTGATCGGCACGGGCCGCCCCGAGAACCACGCGTTCATCGCCCGGCTCGGCGCGGTCCCGGTCTCGCACGGGCCCGGGCTGGCCGAGCGCGTCCGCGCTCTCGTGGCCGGAGGCATCGACCTCGCGCTGGACATCGCCGGGCCGGCTCGCTTCGCGAACTGATCGCGATCACCGGCACGCCGGCGTCGGTCCTCACCATCGCGGACTTCACCGGCCCCGAACTCGGGGTCGGCATCTCCCTCGGTGAGCTCGGCGGCGAGCCGGACGGGCGGCACGGTCTCGCCCTCGCGGCCGCGCTGTCGGAGGAAGGGCGCTTCCGCGTTCCCGTGCGGGCGGTGTTCCCCATGGCCCGGGCGGCCGAGGCGCACGCGGCCGCCGCGCGAGGGCCACGGCAGGGCAAGGTCGTCCTCGCGGCTCCGCCCGCTCACGGCGGGTGCGGCTGAGGTGTCGCCGCTGGGCGGCGGCCGGGAAGCGACGGGGCGCCGGTCAGGGGGTGGGGTAGCCGTCCGGCGTGGGATGTGATCTCGTGACGGGTGGGGCCGCTGAGGCCGACCCCGCGAGGATCCGCAGGACCTGCTCCGAGGGACGGGCGCCCCGCACGGACAGCCAGGCCAGGCCGTTGCGGGCCCGGAACGCCGCCAGCCGCGCCGCCTCGCCCGGCCCCAGGTCGCGGGAGCCGGCGAGGACGGGCGCCAGGCCCATGCGCCGCCACGTCGCGTCCGGCGTGACGCCCAGCGCCGCCGCGATCTGCGGGCGCGCCGCCCGGGCGGCCACGGCCAGGCCGTGGAGCGCGGTGGGGCCGGACCCCATCGGCACGAGCAGGCCGACCGACTCGATCTCCACGCCCGCCTCGCGGGTGATCCGCAGCGCCTCCCGGTCGGCGAACCTCAGGCCGTCCTGGGTGGCGGGAAGCGTGAACGTCACCCGGAGCGAGCCCGCCCCGCCGGTCGGTCCTTCCCGGGTCCGCGCCTCGCGCTGCAGGCGGGCGAGTACGGCGGCGCGGCGGCGGGCGACCGTCTCCCCGGCCGTGCCGGTCGCTGCGGCCGGGCCCGTCTCCGCGGACGGGGCCGCAGGCTCCGTGGGCTCGATGTCGACGCCGGGCGGGTCGAGCGCCGTCACGACGTGGCGGTAGGCCGCGAGCAGCCGGGCCGGGTTCTCGCAGGTGACCGACAGCTCCTGCCCGTACGGCCCGCCGAACGCCGGCCACACCTCGCCGCCGTCGGCCCGCAGCCGTCCGATCCGCGCGGCGACCGGATCCCCGCCCCGTGGGCCGCCCCGGCCCAGCGGGGGACTGCAGCCGGCCGGGGCCTGCCACGACATGGCCGATCGCGAACGAGCGCACCCCCGCCCGCAGCAGTTCCGGACGAGGCTCCCCTGCGGCGTCGAGGAAGCCCCGGTAACGGGCCACGGGCTCTCCGGCGGGGGGAGCGGCGGCGGGCGGGGTCGCGCGGC
>NZ_MWJN01000089.1:0-36411 GCF_002027145.1 Microbispora sp. GKU 823
GTTGCTCGATGGGGCGACTGGGGCGTTCGCGGCGTCCACCTCCCGGCGCGCGTTCGGCAGCCGTCCGCTGGCCGGGCCCCACACGAGTTCGTCGAGGGCCGCCCTCGCCTGCGGGGACACCTCGCCGACGAGTCGGGCGACCGTCGCGGTGTCGGCCAGCAGCGCCGCGAGCCGCTCCCTGGCCGGCCGTCCGCCGTCCGGCCGTTCACCGTCCGTCCGGCCGCCGCCCTCGTACGCCGGGTCGATGTCGCGCAGGAGCACGTCGAGCCGTTCCGGCGGATGGTGGCGGAACACCTCGGCGGCCGGCGGCCCCAGGGCGGCCGGGGGTTCGAGCGCCTCGGCCACGCCCGGCGCGGGCAGCAGCGCGTCCTCGGTCCCGTAGACCAGGGCGCGCGTGGTCAGCAGGTCGAGCGCGGCGTCGAGGGCGGGCCCGACCGCCCGGCCGCCCCGATCAGCGGGAACGGCGCGGCGGAGCAGGGACCGCAACGTCTCACGATCGGCGGGGCCGGGCCGCAGGGCCAGCGTCTCCAGCACGGCGAGCGAGAACCGGTCGAGCCGGTCGAGCGCCCGGCCGATGGCCGAGGGGCTGCAGGCCCGGGCGGCCAGACCGTCGATGTGCGCGGGGACGGGCGTCACGAGTTCGGGCCGCGCCGCCACGAGCGCCCGCAGTCGCTCGTCGGAACGGCCGCGAAGCCACTCGCTGAAGTCCGTGCCCGTCATTCTCTCCATGGTAGGGCGGAGAGGTTATCCGGCCGCCGGAGCGCCCGTACGGCAGGGGTTTCGCGCGTTCGCGCGGCGCCGCGGCGGAAGATCCACACGAATCTGGTCATGGGACGCTTCAATCGCCTCCGGGTGGGTCCACGGGGCCTGTCTGTGGGCATAACCTACATCCATCACCTTCACGACAGTCTGAACGAGGTCACCCCTGTGCCGAGTGGCAAGGTCAAGTGGTACGACGCCGACAAGGGTTTCGGCTTCCTCACCCGCGACGACGGCGGTGAGGTCTTCGTGCATTCCTCCGCCCTGCCCAAGGGGGTCGAGGCGCTCAAGCCAGGGCAGAAGGTCGAGTTCGGTGTCGCCGAGAGCCGCCGCGGTCAGCAGGCGCTCTCGGTGCGGGTGATCGACCAGCCCCCGACGCTGGCCAAGGCCGTCAAGGGCAAGGCGAAGCGCAAGAAGCCCGACGAGATGGTCGTGATCGTCGAGGATCTGATCAAGCTGCTCGACGACATCTCGAACTCCTACCAGCGGGGCAAGCACCCGGACGCCGCGCACGCCAAGAAGATCGCGACCGTGCTGCGCGCCGTGGCCGACGACCTCGACGCCTGATCGCGCGTCCCCGCCCGCCCGCTCGGACAGGCCCGGGCGGGCGCGGGTGCCGTGTGGTGAGGCGGGCCTCGGAAGTTCAGGTGACCGCGGCGGCGCGGGCGGCGAGCCTGCGGCGGCGGAGCATGACGAGGCGGCCGAAAGAGAGCGCGAGGGCGGCGGACATCACGCCGAGCCCGGCCGGACCGGCCACGAACAGCGACATCACCAGGCCCAGCAGGCCGCCGAGCACCCAGGCGATCTGGAGCAGCGTCTCAGCGACCCCGAACGCCGAGGAGCGCACCTCCTCGCCGATCTCGCGCTGCACGATGGCGTCGAACGCGAGCTTGCCGAGGCCCTGGGCGAACGCGCCCACGAGGGCCACGGCGGCGGCGGTCCAGACGGTGAAGAAGAACGCGGCGGCGACGGTGGCGACCGTGGCCAGCGCGAGCGTGGCCATGACGGTCAGGTGCGGCGATCGGGAGCGGGACCAGGAGCCGGCGGCGGCCCCGGCCAGGCCGCCCGCGCCCGCGGCGGCGGCCAGCAGCGCCAGCGCGACCTTCGGGTCCACGCCGCGCAGGTGGCCGTCCTGCACGAGGAACAGCAGGAAGAACACGAGGAAGCCCGACTGGACCCGGATCGCGGCGTTGGCGCCCATCGCCTCGCCCACCACCGGGCCCAGGTTGAGCACGGTGCGCCATCGGGGGGCGCGGCTCGGCGTCCTCCAGGTCGGGCGCGTCCACGTGCCGCGGCAGCCGTACGGCGAACACCCCGGACAGCAGGAACAGCGGCACGGCGCAGCGCAGCACCCAGTCGGCTCCGGCGGCGGCCGACAGGCCGGTGGCCACGCCGGCGCCGACGCCCGCCGACACCAGCGCGAACAACGCGACCCTGGCGTTGGCCGTCACCAGCGGGATGTCGGCGGGCAGCACGCTCGGCATGATCGCCGCCCGGGACACGTTGTAGGCCTTCGACAGGACCAGCACGGCGAGCGCCGAAGGGAACAGCGTGACGGCGTCGGAGGTGTGGACGGCGCCGGCCATCCCCCAGCACAGCAGGCCCCGCGCGAGCAGGGTGCCGGCCATGATGTAGCGGCGGCCCGAGCGGAGCCGGTCGAGCACCGGCCCGACGAAGGGCGCCACCACCGCGAACGGCAGCATGGTGATCAGCAGGTAGGCCGCGACCTGGCCGCGGGCCTGGCCGACGGGGAGCCCGAACAGCAGCGCCCCGGCGAGGGCCACGGTGACCAGCGCGTCCCCGGCCGAATGCGCCGCCGTCAACTCGATGAGGCGGCCGAGGCCGGTGCGCCCCGCTCCCTGGGCGTGCGTGAGCCGGCGCGTCGCCCGCGCCGGTGCTCTCACAACACGCGTAACTTTCGCCCAAATCTTCACCATAGGCACCGAGGGTCCTTCCACGATTTGCCCATCGAGCCGGTGCGGTCCGCTCGCGGCGTGGGTGAAAATGGAGTGTGAGTCGTACCCGAATCCGTAGCACTCCAGTCGACCAGGCCTGTGCGGCGGCGGTCGACCTCGCCCGCCGGGCCGCGGAGGAGATCGCGCGCCCCGGGGAGGTGGGAGAGCACCTGGGCTTCGACAACGAGGGCGACCGGGTCGTCACCCATTACTTCGAGTGCCTCGACCGCGCCTACCGCGGCTGGCGCTGGGCGGTCACCGTCACCCGCGCTTCCCGCGCCCGTATCGTCACCGTGAGCGAGACCGTGCTGCTGCCCGGCTCGGGCGCGCTGCTCGCTCCTGCCTGGGTGCCGTGGAACGAGCGGCTGCGCCCGGGTGATCTCGGCGTGGGCGACCTGCTGCCTGCCGAGGCCGACGACGACCGGCTCGTGCCCGGGTTCGCCTCCGCCGAGGAGGACATCGACAAGCAGGCGATCTTCGAGCTGGGCCTGGGACGCGCCCGCGTCCTGTCGGCGCTCGGCCGCGACCTCGCCGCGCGGCGCTGGCGGGCCGGCGAGGCAGGACCGCACACCCCGATCGCGCACGCCGCCCCGGCGCAGTGCTCCACCTGCGGCTTCTACTGGCCGCTCGCCGGAGCGCTGGGCCTCGGCTTCGGCGTCTGCACCAACGAGTACGCGCCGGACGACGGCCGCGTGGTGTCCGCCGACCACGGTTGCGGGGCGCACTCCGAGGCGACCACCGTGCCCTCGATGGTCATGGACCCGGCGCCCCCGATCCTGGACGACATGGGATACGACATCATCGAGTCGGGCTCCGTGGACGAGGCCGGCTCCGAACCCCTGGGTCACGCCTGATCATGTTTGACACCGCGCGCCTGCGTGACACCGTTCTCGCGGCCTGGACGGCCTCGCCTGCCCGCTTCCGCGAGGACGCCAACGCCGAGGAGGACTTCGCCCTCGGCGGCTACCGCGACCGGCTGGTCGTGGAGCTCGCCCAGAACGCCGCCGACGCCGCACTGCGGGCCGGCGTACCGGGACGCCTGCGGCTGACGCTCGCCGACGGCGTGCTGCTGGCCGCCAACGTCGGCGCGCCGCTCGACCAGACCGGCGTCGAGGGTCTGTCCACCCTCCGCGTTTCGGGCAAGAAGGACGAGGCGGGTGCGGCCGGCCGGTTCGGCGTCGGCTTCGCCGCCGTGGTTTCGGTCACCGACGCGCCCTCGATCGCTCCACGAGCGACTGGAGGAGTGCGCTGGTCCCGGGAGGAGACCGCCGCGCTGGTCGCCGCCCGGCCGGAGCTCGCCGCCGAGCTGGAGGGCCGCGAGGGACACGTCCCGCTGCTGCGGCTGCCGTTCTCCGACGACTCGCTCGAGGTCCCCGAGGGATTCGACACGCTCGTCCGGCTCCCGCTGCGCGACCAGTCCGCCGAGCAGGCCGTACGGCGGATGCTCGAGGAGGCGGGGCCCGCGCTGCCGCTGTCGATGCCGGCGCTGGAGACCGTCGAGATCGAGGTGGACGGGCGGACCCGCACGATCTCGGCCGAGGGCTGGCACGTGGTCGCCGAGTCCGGCACCTTCACTCCCGAGCAGGTGGCCGAGCTGTTCGCCGACCGGCCGACCGAGGAGCGGGCCCGGCCCTACTGGGAGGTCCGCTGGGCCGTCCCCGGCGACCGCCGCGGCGACGTCCGCGGGGTTGTGCACAGGGTGGTGCACGCGCCGACGCCGAGCGACGAGCCGCTCGACCTGCCCGCCCTGCTGATCGCGTCGTTCCCGATGACCACCGACCGGCGGCACGTCGCCCCCGGGCCGCTCACCGACTTCCTGGTCGCCAGGGCCGCCGAGGCGTACGTACGGCTGCTGGGGGAGCTCCCGGCGACCCCGGACCTGCTCGACCTCGTGCCCGGCCTGATGGGCAAGGGTGCGCTCGACGCGGCGATCAGGCGGGAGATCGTCAGGGCGCTGCCGGACACGCCGCTGCTGCCGACGATCTCCGAAGGCGTCGTTCCTGGCAACCAGGCGCGGGCGGTCGAGGGGTCGGCCGAGTTCCTGGCGAAGATCGCGGGCATCGTCCCCGGGCTGCTGCCGGCGGGCTGGGCCTCCCGGCACCCGGCCCTGACCACGCTCGGCGTACGCCGGGTCGACCTGGCCGACGTCGTGGACATGCTGTCCGGCGAGGCGGTGGAGGACAAGGACCCGGCGTGGTGGCGGTCGCTCTACGAGGTGCTGCCCGCCGACGACCTGGAGGCGGTCGGCGCGATCGCGGTGCCGCTGGCCGACGGCCGCCTCGTGCGCGGCCCGCGCGGCACGCTCGTGCTGTCGCAGGAGTCAGGCACCTTCGATCCTGCCTCGCTGGCGCCGCTCGGGCTGCGGATCGTCCACCCGGACGCCGCCCACCCGCTGCTGCTGCGGCTGGGCGCGGCCGAGGCGACCCCGCGTACGGTGCTGGAGGACCCGCTCACCCACGCGGCCGTGTCGGAGTCGCTGAACAGCGCCGACCCCGAGCCGGTGGCCCAGGCCGTGCTGGCCCTGGTCGACGCGGCGGGCCTGACCGCGGGGGAGGCCCCGTGGCTGGCCGACCTGGCGCTGCGCGGCGCCGACGGCGAGCTTTACGCGGCGGGTGAGCTGCTGCTGGCCGAGGGCTCGCTGGCCGGTCTGATCGACCCCGAGGTGCCGTTCGGCGTCGCCGCCCCCGACCTGGTGGAGAAGTTCGGCCCGCACGTGCTGGCCGCGGCCGGGGTGCTCGACGGCTTCGCCGTGGTCAACGACTCCGACGTGCTGCTCGACCCCGCCGAGTGCGACCACGACCTCGACCTCGAGGACGAGTGGCTGGAAGCCGTGCTCGACCTGCTGCCCGACCTCGACGTGCCGCCGGTGGTCCGGGAGTTCACGGCCGTACGCGACCTGGAGTACGTCGCGGACTGGCCGAACGCGCTCGCGCTGCTGTCGCGGCCCCCGCTGCGCGCCGCCCTTCGGCCCATGCGGGTGCTCGCGGCGGGGGAGACCGTCGAGGTGCCGTCGTACACGGCCTGGTGGCTGTCGCGGCACCCGGTGCTCGGCGGGCGCAGGCCGACGGAGCTGCGGCTCCCGACGGGCGACCCGCTGCTGTTCGGCCTGTACGGCGAGGCGCCTGCGGGGATCGACGAGGACGCGCTGAAAATGATCGGCGTCCGGTCCACCCTCGCCGACCTGCTCGACTCGCACGGCGGTCCGGAGGAGCTGCTCGACCTGCTGGCCGACTCGTCGCTCGAGGTCGACCGGGCCCAGCTGCGGTCCCTGTGGATCGCGCTGGCGGCCGTCGATCCCGCCCGGGTGAGCCCGCCCGAGGCCGTACGGGCCGTGCTGAAGGGCACGGTCACGGTCGCGGACGTCGGGGACGGCCCGGTCGTGGTGGAGGCGCCCGACCTGCTCGCCCTGGTCGAGGACAGGCCGCTCGTGCTCGCGCCGTTCGACCTCGCCGAGGCGCTGTCTGAGGTGCTCGACCTGCCGCTCGCCGGTGAGGTGGTCACCGGGGCGGTCACCTCGGCCGGGACCGAAAGGCCCGTGCCGCCCGAGGTGCGCTCGCTGCTGCCCGGCGCCCCCGCGACGTACGTCGAGCACGACGAGTTGCTGGTGGACGGCAGGCCGGTGCCGTGGCGGTTCTTCGAGGGCGCGGTGCACGCGACCGGCGTCGACGGCCTGGCCAGGGGCCTCGCCTGGGCGGCCGGCCAGTGGGGCGACCGCCTTGCCGTGGCCGCGCTCCTGCGCGATCCCGCCCGTGTCCCCCTGCTGCTCGCCGAGGCCGACCTCGACCCCACGGCGTCACTCTGAGCTCGGCCGCTTCGAATTCAGGGGCGGCGGGGTTCTGACTCGCCGACGTCGGCGGCGGGGACGGAGTCGCGCAGCCGGGCGTCGCGGCGGCGGATGTACAGGACCCCGAACAGGCCGAGGCCGATCCCCGCGACGCAGACCCAGACCGGCCGCGGGTCGGCCGGTCTGACCACCAGCAGCACGACGGCCAGGGCGATCACCCACAGGGCCGTCCCGACCAGGATCGTGAGGGTGTCCCTCGTCCTGAGAGGCATGGGGTCCGGCCGGCGCTCGCTCACGCCAGCCAGCTTAGAAGGTCGCGGCAGTGAGCCGGTATCTTCATGACAAACCGGTCACGAAAGGACAACGCTGCTCCCCTGGCTCTTTCCGCGGATGGTAAGGGCCTGCGACTCTGCGCGCGTGAATGCGAACCCCATGAACACCCCTAATTTCCTCGATCGATACTTCTCCATCTCAGCCCGTGGATCCTCCGTCGGACAGGAGGTCCGCGGCGGCTTCGCCACCTTCTTCACGATGGCCTACATCGTGGTGCTCAACCCGCTCATCATCGGCACGTCGCCGACAAGACGGGCCAGTTCCTCGGCGACGGGAAGAACCCCAACATCGCGCTGGTCGCCGCCGCCACCGCGTTCGCCGCCGGCATCCTCACGATCATCATGGGCGTCTTCGGCCGGGTGCCGTTCGCCCTGGCCACCGGCCTCGGACTGAACGCCTTCCTCGCCTTCGGCATCGCCAGCCAGATGTCGTGGGAGGACGCGATGGGCCTGGTGGTGCTGGAGGGCATCGTCATCGCGATCCTCGTGGTGACGGGCTTCCGGGTGGCGGTGTTCCACGCGATCCCGGCACAGCTCAAGACCGCGATCAGCGTCGGCATCGGCCTGTTCATCGCGCTGATCGGGTTCGTGGACGCCGGGTTCGTCCGGCGCATGCCGGACGCGAGCGGCACGACGGTCCCGGTCAAGCTCGGCGCGCTGGGCAACGGCTCGCTGACCGGGTGGCCCACGCTCGTCTTCGTCGTCGGCCTGCTCGTGACGGCCTTCCTCGTCGCCCGCAGGGTCAAGGGCGCCATCCTGCTCGGGATCGTCGGCACCACCGTGCTCGCCATGATCGTCGAGGCGATCGGCAAGATCGGGGCGCAGACCCCCGACGGGAGCAACCCCAACGGGTGGTCGCTCAACGTGCCCGCGTGGCCGAAGAACTTCATCGAGCTGCCCGACCTGTCGCTGCTCGGCCAGTTCAGCCTGTTCGGCAGTTTCGCCAAGATCGGCGGCCTGGCGGCCGTGATGTTCGTCTTCACCCTCATGCTCGCCGACTTCTTCGACACCATGGGCACGATCGTCGGCGTGGGCCGCCAGGCGAACCTGGTGCAGGAGGACGGGACCGTCGAGCGCACCAAGGAGATCCTGCTCGTCGACTCGCTCGCGGCGGCGGCCGGCGGCGCGGCCAGCGTCTCGTCCAACACCACCTACATCGAGTCGGCGGCCGGCGTCGGCGAGGGCGCGCGTACCGGTCTGGCGAGCATCGTCACCGGCGTGCTGTTCCTGCTGGCCATGTTCTTCGCCCCGCTGACGGAGATCGTGCCGTTCGAGGCGGCGACCCCGGCCCTCGTGGTCGTCGGCTTCCTGATGATGACCCAGGTCAAGGAGATCGACTTCAGCGACTTCGAGACCGCGATCCCCGCGTTCCTGACCATCGTGCTCATGCCGTTCACGTACTCGATCACCGCCGGGATCGGCGCGGGCTTCGTGAGCTACATCGCCATCAAGGTGTTCCGCGGCAGGGCGCGCGACCTCCACCCGCTGATGTGGCTGGTGGGCGCGCTGTTCGTCGTGTATTTCGCGCTGGAGCCCATCAAGAGCCTGCTCGGCCTGGGCTGACCCGCGCTCTCTTGGAGGCCGCCGCGGCGACACGCCGTGGCGGCCTCCTCGTTTTTCCAGGTTAGGGTCGTGATGTGGCATTGAGGGGACGGCGGACGGTGCCCGTGGAGTTGCTGCCGCGGCTGCGCCTGGCCAGGGACCGCATGGACCGCGACTACCAGAGCGAGCTCGATCTCGACGGGCTCGCGGCCGTCGCCGGGGTCTCCAAGTTCTACTTCGTCCGCTGCTTCGAGGCGGCGTACGGCGAGACGCCGATGCGCTACCTCACCCGGCGACGGCTGGAGCGCGCCCAGGACCTGCTGCGGTTCGCCAACCTGACCGTGACCGAGATCTGCATGGCCGTCGGGTTCAGCAGCCTGGGCTCGTTCTCGGCCAAGTTCCGCCGGATGGTGGGGGAGAGCCCGAGCGAGTACCGCGACCGGTGGGCGGCGCGCGGCGGCCCCCGCGTCCCCGGCTGCTACCTGTTCATGAACGGAGTGCTCGCCCTGGGCGGCGCGCCGAAGCGGGACGACGATTGTGCAATTTTGGAGAAGCCCAGGTCAGAGGGGTAGAAGTAGCTTCTTCCGCATGATTGAGAACGTTTCCCTGATCACGCTCTACTGCAAGGATCAGGACGAGGCCCGCGACTTCTACGTGGACGTCCTCGGCTTCGTCCCCAACACCGACGTCCAGATGGACGGGTTCCGCTGGGTCACCATCAACCACCCGAACCAACCGGAACTCGAGATCACGCTCATGAAGCCGGGGCCGCCGCTCGACGACGAGGGCGCCGACTTCTACCGCAGGCAACTCGACAAGGGCCAGGCGGGCGGCCTGGGCCTGCGCGTGGACGACTGCCGCAAGACCTGCCAGGAGCTCACGGCCAAGGGCGTGACGATCCTTCAGGAGCCCTCGGATCGCCCGTACGGGGTGGAGGCGGTCATCCGCGACAACCAGGGCAACTGGCTCGTCCTGGTCGAGCCGAAGGAGTTCACGCCGGAGGACTTCGCCTGACGCGATGTGCGTACGGGAGGCCCGGTCCCCACCGTGGGGACCGGGCTCCCGTACGCAGAGGGGTCAGAGGTAGGACACCAGCCTGTCGGCGAGCTCGGCGGGACGGCTGAGGGCGACCAGGTGACCGCCGGGCATCTCGTCCACCTCGATGCCGAGCCGTTCGCGGACCACCCGGCGCTGGAACTCCAGCGGGAACAGGCGGTCGTCGCGGCCCTGGAGGAAGCGCGTCGGCACGTCCGGCCACCTGTCCAGTGGCCACGGGCGCGTGAACGGCGTGCCGGACTGGACGGTCTCCCCGTCGGCCAGGATCTTCCGGGTCACCTCCGGTGGCACGTCGTGGAAGAAGTGGATCAGCGGGTCGACGCCGTCGCTCGCGGGCGCCCTCGCGTGCGGCCTGCTTCGCCATCGCCTCCGCCTGCCCCGTGGCGCCCCACCACTCTCCGGCCGTCTCCCCCGGGCGCGGAGTCATGGCGTTCAGCAGCACCACCATGGTGACCGGCATCCGCAGGCACACCAGCGGCGCGGTGTAGCCGCCCATCGACTGGGCGATCAGGACCGGCCGGGGAGTGTCCCCGACGGCCTTCACCACCGCGTCGGCGTACTCCTCGAACCCCGCGGAGTCGTCCGCGGCCGGCAGTTCCACGGGTATGGCCTCGTGACCCCGGCCGCGCAACTCCGGGACGAGCCGGTGCCAGTAGGAGGCGTCGCCGCCCGCCCCGGGGATGAGCACGAACGTCGCCATGGTCATCGCCCCCGTTTTGTCGAATACATGATCCCAATTTAGGTGGTCGTACGCCGTCGCCCACGCTTCCTCTCCTGCTTTCCGCGCTCCGTGCCGGCGTCCCGATCGTCATCGGCCACGCGCCGGTACGGTGTGTCGCGATCAGCCTGCAGAGCCGGACGATTTGGAGGAATGCGGACATGCGCCATATAGTTAGCAAAGGTAATGAGTCATGCTAACGAACGCCCAGAACTTGCGCAGCGACGCCGCTCTCGCGTCCGCCTTGCGCGTGTCCCTCGCCCGGCTGACGCGACGGATGCGCAAGCAGGCCGCGCACCACTCACTGACGCCCACTCAGCTCGCGACGCTCGTCGCCGTCGAGCGCCACACCGCGATGACCCCCGGCGAGCTCGCGGAGCACGAGAAGGTGCAGCCGCCCTCGATGACCCGCGTGATCGCCAAGCTGGAGGCCCGAGGGCTGCTGGAGCGCCAACCTCATCCGACCGACCGTCGTCAGGTGACGGTGAGCGTGACGCCGCAGGGAGCGGCGCTGCTCAAGGAGGAGCGCCGAACCAAGGAAGCCTGGCTGGCGCAGCGGCTCAAGGACCTGACGCCGGAGGAGAGGGCGACGCTGCGAGCGGCGGCGCCGATCCTGGAGAAGCTGTCCACGATGTAGGCGGCATGTTCCGCTCGCTGCGGAACTACAACTACCGCCTGTTCGCCTCCGGTGGCGTGATCTCCAACGTCGGCACGTGGATGCAGCGCACCGCCCAGGACTGGCTGGTCCTCGACCTCGCGCACGGCCGCGGCTCGGCGCTCGGGGTCACCGTGGCGCTGCAGTTCCTGCCGACGATGCTGTTCGGGATGTTCGGCGGGGTGATCGCCGACCGCTACCCCAAGCGGCGGATCCTCATGGTGGCCCAGACGCTCATGGGGCTGCTGGCGCTCACCATGGGCGTGCTGGTCCTCACGGGGACGGCCCAGGTCTGGCACGTGTACGCCATGGCGTTCACGCTCGGCCTGGTGTCCTGTGTCGAGGTGCCGACGCGGCAGTCGTTCGTGGTCGAGATGGTGGGCAGGCGGGACCTGCCGAACGCCATCGCGCTGAACAGCTCGACCTTCAACCTCGCCCGGGTCGTCGGCCCGGCGGTGGCCGGTCTGCTGATCTCGTGGATGGGCACCGGCCCGATCTTCGTGCTGAACGCCGCGTCGTTCGCCGCCGTGATCACCGGGCTCGCGCTCATGCGGGTGTCCGAGCTGCGCTCGCCCGAGCCCGTGCCGCGGGGCAAGGGCCAGTTGCGGGAGGGGCTGCGCTACGTCGGCGAGCGGCCCGACCTGCTGCTGCCGCTGCTGCTCGTGGCGTTCATGGCGATCTTCGCCCAGAGCTTCTCGACCAGCATCGCGCTGATGGCCAAGCAGGCGTTCGGCGCGGGCGCGTCCTCCTTCGGCGTGGCGTCCAGCGCGTTCGCCGTCGGGGCGTTCGGCGGGGCGCTGCTGGCCGCGCGCCGGGTCAAGCCGAGCCGCAGGTTCCTGATCGCCGGAGCGCTGTGCTTCGGGCTGTTCCAGGTCGCCGCCGGGCTCGCGCCCGCGTACGCCGCGTTCCTGCTGATGCTCGTCCCCGCGGGCATGGCGATGATCACGGTCAACACGACCGCGAACACGATGGTGCAGCTCGGCGCCTCGCCCGAGATGCGCGGCCGGGTCATGGGGATCTACGTGCTGGTCTTCACCGGCGGAGCGCCGATCGGGGCGCCGCTGGTGGGCTGGCTCGCCGAACTGGCCGGTCCCCGGGTCTCGGTCGTGGCCGCCGGCGTGCTGAGCATGTGCGGCGTCTGCCTGGCGGTGCTGGTGACCCGGATGGTCGCGGCACGCGTGGCGCGCAGGGAAGAATCGGCACGTGAGCAGATTGTTCGTGGCGCTGCTGCCGCCGCCTGAGGCGCTGGCGGAGATCGCCACGGCGGTCGATCCCGTACGCGCCGAGTGGTCGGAGCTGCGCTGGGTCGATCCGGCGCTGTGGCACGTGACCGTGGCCTTCCTCGGCGAGGTGCCCGACGAGGTCCTGCCCGAGCTGCGCGTACGGCTGGCCCGCGCGGCCGCACGATACTCCCCCGAGACGGTGTCGTTCGGCGGCGCCGGGGCCTTCCCCTCCGCCTCACGGGGACGCATCTTCTGGGTCGGCCTGGACGCCGGGCCGGCGCTGACGAGGCTCGCCGGGTCGGTGGCGGCCGGCGCCCGGCGGGCCGGGGCGGTGGAGACGGACCGCAAGCGGTTCCATCCCCACCTCACCCTGGCCCGCTCCAGGACCCGGTCACGCCACGGCGACGACCTGCGCCCCCTGGTCGGCGCCCTGAGCGCCTTCGGCGGGCGGCGCTGGGAGGTGTCGTCGGTGCACCTCGTACGCAGCCACACCGGGGCGAGCGTGCGCTACGAGCAGGTCGAGGCTTACCCATTGGCAGTCCGCGACTAGGCTCCATGACGTGGATCGTCCTCGTCGCTGGCTGTTGCCCACGGTGCTCGCGCTGCTCGTGCTCATCGTGATCGTCGGCGCACTCCTCAACAACGCCTGATCACCAGGCGTACTCCTCCGGGGCGGTCTTGAAGCCGGGGAAGATCTCGTCGAGCCGGGCGAGCGCCTTGTCGTCCAGCTCGATCTCCAGAGCCCGGATCGTGCCGTCGAGCTGCTCGACCGTGCGGGGGCCGATGATCGGCGCGGTGACCGCCCGCTGGTGCAGCAGCCACGCCAGCCCCACGTTGGCCGGGTCCTCGCCGAGCTCGTCGCAGAACGCCTCGTACCGCTCGATCTTGTCGCGGTGCTTGTCGAGCTGGGCGACGATGTGGTCGGCGGCCGAGCGGCCCTTGTCGATCTTGCGGAGGATGCCGCCGAGGAGGCCGCCCGCCAGCGGGCTCCACGGGATCAGCCCGAGCCCGTAGTCCTCGCAGGCCGGGATGACTTCCAGCTCGGGCGCGCGGACGATCAGGTTGTAGTGGGACTGCTCGCTGACCAGGCCGAGGGTGTTCCGGCGGCGGGCCGACTCCTGGGCCTTGGCGATGTGCCAGCCGGCGAAGTTCGACGAGCCGACGTACAGGATCTTGCCCTGCTGCTTGAGGATGTCCATGGCCTCCCAGAACTCCTCGAACGGGGTGTCCCGGTCGATGTGGTGGGCCTGGTAGACGTCGATGTAGTCCGTCTGCATCCGGCGCAGCGAGGCCTCCGCCGCCCGCCTGATGTTCAGCGCGGACAGCTTCTCCTCGTTCGGCCAGTCGCCCATCGAGCCGTACAGCTTGGTGGCGATGACCGTACGCTCACGACGGCCGCCGCCCTGGGCGAACCAGCGGCCGATGATGTTCTCGGTGATCCCCTCGCCCTTCACCCAGCCGTACACGTTGGCGGTGTCGAAGAAGTTGATCCCGAGCTCGTGGGCGCGATCCATGATCGCGAAGGAGTCCTCTTCCGTGGTCTGCGGACCGAAGTTCATGGTCCCCAGGCAGAGCTTGCTGACCAGCAGGCCGGTGCGGCCAAGGTGTCCGTATTCCATGCCCTCCACCCTAGGTACCTGGAGTGGACTCCAGGCGAGTTCCGGCGCCGCGCGATTCGCGCAGCCGGAGAGTCTCCGGACCGCCTCACCGGGCTCAGGCGTGGCCGCCGACCGGGACGGGGCCGATGGTGAGCCGCGGCGTACCCTCGGAGATCTGCCCGACCCTGTCGACCTGGTCGTCGAGGTCGCGGCGCTGCGCGGCGGTGAGCGCGCCGAGCGGTTCGACGGTGATGCTGATCTTGCGACCGGACCTGTGCTGGTGCCACAGGCCCGCGACGACGCCGTCCACGAGGAGGATCTGGTAGTTGCCGGGCAGGACACGCTCGGCGGCGCGGCCCGGATAGAGCGACGCGGGCGGCTGGTTGCCGACGCGGTAGGCGTAGCCGTCGAAGTAGGGGAGGAGCCGCACACCCTGAGGCGGGTCCACCGGCACATCGAGATCTCCGGCGGCGATCCAGGCGGCTTCTCCTTCGACCTCGACCTCCTGCAGGGCCTCGCCCATCGAGCCGAACAGGTCCTTCGCCCATGTCGCCGGCACGCCCAGCCAGTGCGCGAACCGGCGGGGCGTGGACGGCCCGTACGCGTACAGGTAGCTCGTCACCAGCCAGGGCAGCGCCGTCCGCGCGTCGGCGGGTTCGAAACCCGGCAGCCACCGCTGTGGATTGGTGTAGGTGACCTTACGGCCCCTGTTGGGGGCGAAGCACAGCACGCCGCGCATCCCCGCCAAGGCCATGGCCTGGCGCCAGCGCGGCCACTTACCCTGGAACGCCTCCATCACCAGATCGCCGGCCCAGGAGCCCGCACGTTCGACGACCGCCTCGGTGAGCTCGTCGATCGTCAGTTCGGCGTCGTCCAGCGCGGCGGCGACGGCCGCCACGACCTCCTCGGTCTGGTCGGTCGTGAGCCGGACATCGGGCGGCTGGGTGTTCGGCGCGGCCGGGAGAGCCGACAGCGCGCCGACCCAGAGCGGCAGATCCCGGGCCGCCATGAAGTGCACCGTACCGCGCAGCCCGTAGGTCTTGACGAGGCTGCGCTCGCTCCACAGCGCCTCACGTACGTCCAGGCGGGTGGCGCCGTCGATGCGCATCGCGACGGCCAGTTCGGCGGCCGACATGACCTGAGCGTGGGTGCTCGCCATCGCGGCCGCGATGTCGGCGGGCCTGGCGGTCTTCGACGGAGCGGTCAGCGCGTGCCGGCTCAGGCGCCGGGCGCGTACGTCGGATTCGGTGAAACGCGGCAGGTCGTTCATCGTGGTGGCTCCTCCGGCTCGGCGTCAGCGGACCTTGCCGCGCTCCTCGTTCGGCTTCGGCCGGCCGCGACCCGCGGCCGACACCGTCGACGCTAGGGGCCATGTAGGTCAGTCCATGACCTAGATGCGAGGGCCGTGATGACGGCGGGAGTGGTCCGGCGGCGAGCGGCCGGGGCGGTGATCGCGTCAGATCTGGAAGTCCCAGGTGAGGCGGCCCTCGCTCAGGTCGTCGGCGATGCCGCGCACGAACTCCAGCTCCGTGGCGACCTGGGCCCGCTGATACTCCGACTCCACGAGGAAGAGGCGGGGCACGAAGCTCAGGCTGTCGGCCATCTCGGTGTCGATCGCGGACAGCCGTGCCTCCAGCGCCTCGATCCGCTGCCGCAGCGCCGCCAGCGCCTCCTCCGGCGTCAGCACGGGCAGGAAGGCGAGCGCGGCGGGGAACTCGGGGAACTCCCTGGCCGGGGTGGACAGCATGGTGCGCATCCACTGCTTGAGCGTCTCCCGGCCGGTCTCGGTGGCCTCGTAGACGGTCCGCTCCGGCCGGTTCTCCTCGCGGGTGGTCTCGCGGACCGCCAGCAGCCCGTCGCGGACCAGGCGCTCGATCGTCTGGTAGACGCTGTTGCGCTGCGCGACGTTGACCACGTCGTCCTGGTGCCGCTCCTTGATCAGCTGCTGCATCCGGTACGCGTGCATCGGCGACTCGCAGACCAGGGCGAGCACGGCCGTGGCCAGGGGAGAGCGCCGTGTCGACATGGCGCCCATCATAGAGGCCTTGCCAGCCGATAGTCATAATATGTATAGTCATGGCATGACCAATAAAGCTCTGATCATCGGCGGCGGGATCGCGGGTCCCGTCACGGCCATGGCGCTGCAGCGCGCCGGGATCGACAGTGAGGTCTTCGAGGCCTACGACCGGGGCGCCGACGGCGTGGGCGCCTTCCTCACGCTCGCGGTCAACGGGCTGGAGGCCCTGCGCCTGCTCGACCTCCACGACCTCGTCTGCGACCTCGGCATGGACTCGCCGGTCATGGAGATGCTCAACGCCCGCGGCAAGCTGCTGGCGACCACGAGGCAGCCGAGCCGTACGCTCAGGCGCGCCGACCTCTACCAGGCGCTGCGCGACGAGGCCGTACGGCGGGGCGTGCGCATCCACTACGGCAGGCGACTCGTCGACGCCTCGGCCACCTCGAACGGGGTGCGCGCGGTCTTCGCGGACGGCAGCGAGGCCGAGGGCGACCTGCTGGTCGGCGCCGACGGGCTGCGCTCGCGCACCCGCGCCCTCATCGACCCGGCGCCCCCCGCGCCCGGTACGTCGGGCTGCTGAACACGGGCGGCTTCGCCGAGGGCGTGCGCGTGCCGGGCGGCCGGGGGTCTACCACTTCATCTTCGGCAGGCGGTGCTTCTTCGGGTATCTGATCCACCCGGAGGGGTCGGTGTGGTGGTTCGCCAACCCGCCGAGCCGCAGGGAGATGACCTCGGAGGAGCTCGCCGCGATCGGTCCCGAGCAGTGGCGGGCCAGGCTCATGGACCTGTTCGAGGGCGATGCGGGGCCGATGCGCGAGATCATCGCCGCGACCCCGCACATCCTGCCCGGCTGGAACACCTACGACTTCCCGAGGGTGCCGAAGTGGTCCACCGACCGCATGGTCATCCTCGGAGACGCCGCCCACGCCACCTCGCCGTCCTCGGGACAGGGCGCGTCGATGGCGATCGAGGACGCCGTCGTGCTCGGGAAGTGCCTGCGTGACGTGCCGGACACCGCGGACGCGTTCGCCGCCTTCGAGCGGCTGCGGCGTGAGCGGGTCGAGCGCGTCGTGGCGCAGGGCAAGCGGAACGGGGACGGCAAGGCGCCGGGCGCCGGCGGGGCCTTCGTTCGCGACCTGATCCTTCCCGTGATCATGCGGCAGGTGGAGAAGCGGAACGCGCTGGCCTGGATGCACGACTACCGCATCACCTGGGACGACCGCGTCGCGGCTTAATTGACCGATCGTTTCCGAATGGTCTAGGGTCGAGGTCATGGCGAGAATCAAGGAGTTCGACCCCGACGCCGTGCTGGAGCGGGCCCTGGACCTGTTCTGGCGGCGCGGCTACGAGGCCACGTCGATGGCCGACCTGGTCGAGCACCTCGGCATCGGCCGCGCCAGCCTGTACGCCACCTTCGGCGGCAAGCACGACCTCTACGTGAAGGCGCTGGAGCGGTACGTGCAGATCCGCGACCCCAACCCCATCGAGATGCTGTCGCAGCCCGGCCCCGCCCTGCCGGCCGTACGGACCCTGGTCGAGCGCTACACCGAGGAGTCGATCCGCGACCGCGACCGGCGAGGCTGCATGATCGTGAACGCCGCGACCGAGCTCCTGCCGGACGACGAGCCGGTCGCCCGGCTCGTCGAGACCAGCTGGACGAGCCTGGAGACGGCGCTGACCACGGCGCTCATCCGCGCCCGCGCCCAGGGGGAGATCTCCGCCGAGGCCGACCCCCGGGCGCTGGCGCGGTTCGTGCTCGTCTTCCTCCAGGGGCTGCGGGTGATGGGGAAGGGCCACGGCGACCCCGCCCGCCTCCGCGACGCCGCCGCCCAGGCCCTCGCGATCCTCCGCTGATCACCACCTCATGGCGGGAGTGGGCTTTTTCATGTCCTTATTCTTGACCGTTCGTTCTAGTAAGAGGGCGGCGCTCGTCGTGCTGGGGGGCACCCAGGTCGCCCTCGTCGCGGCGATCACCCTCATGACCGTGCCGCTGCCGTCGATCCAGCGGGAGTTCGGCCTCGGCCAGGGAGACCTGGCCCTGCTCACCTCGGCGTACGGGCTGACCTTCGGCGGGCTGCTGCTCCTCGGGGGCAGGCTCGCCGACCGCCTGGGCGCCCGGGAGATGTTCCTGGCCGGGATGGTCCTGCTCGCCCTGGCCTCGGCGGCGGGCGGGCTCGCCCCGGACCGCGCCGTCCTGCTCGCCGCCCGATTCGCCCAGGGAGCGGGCGCCGCGATGGCCGCCCCCGCGGCCGTCGCCCTGGTGACGCGGCTCCATCCGGACGAGCGGGAGCGCCAGGACGCCCTGGCGGTGTGGGGCACGCTGTCGGTCACCGGGGCCGTCGGGGGCAGCCTGCTGTCCGGGCTCGTCGCCGCCGTGGCCTCGTGGCGCTGGTCGTTCCTCCTGCCCGCCGCCGTCGGCGTCGCGGCCGTGGCCGCCGGGGCCTTCCTGCTTCCGGCCGCGCCTCGTACGGCGGCCCGCCTCGACGTACCCGGCGCGCTGCTCGCCACCGCGGGGCTGGTGGCGGTCACGTACGGCCTCGTGGAGGGCTCGGCGGCCGTCGCCGGTGCGGGCCTGCTGCTGACGGCCGGGTTCGTCGTCGTCCAGGCGAGGACGGCACGGCCGCTGCTGCCGCTCCGGCTCCTCGCGCACCGCGGGCGGGGCGTCGCGTTGGTCGTCGTGTTCCTGACGGCGGCGGCCAGCGCGACCGTCACGTTCCTGCTCAGCCTCTATCTGCAGCAGGTGCGCGGCCTGTCGCCGATCTCCACGAGCGCGGCCTTCCTGCCCTTCCTCCTGGTCGTCGTCATGGGCCCGATCAGCGGTCGCCTGCTGCGCCGCCTCGGCGTGCGCCGCGTCCTGGTCGCCGGACTGCTGCTCGCGGCGGTGGCGATGCTGCTGGTCGGCCGGATCGCGTCCACGGGAACCGTGCTCGCCGGGTTGCTGGTCTTCCCGGTCGCCTCGGGGATGGCCTTCTCCGCCGCAACTGTGGCGGCCTTCGACGGCGTGTCCGCGGAGGACTCCGGAGCGGCCGGCGGGCTGGTCAACACCGCCATGGAGGTGGGGCCGACGGCCGGCCTGGCCGTGCTCGTGGCGCTCGCCGCGGCCCGCGCGGACGCCGTGGACGCGGGCGGAGCACAGGCCGTGGCCGAGGGCTACGGGTTCGCCCTCACCGCCATGGCACCGGTCTTCCTTCTCGCGGCGGCGATGGTCGCCGTCGCGTTCAACCAGTCAAGGGAGCGATAGATGAGATTCACGGACAAGGTCGTGCTGGTCACCGGGGCGGGTTCCGGCGTCGGCCGGGCGGTCGCCCGGGGGTTCGCCAGGGAGGGCGCCACCGTGGTGGCGGCCGGTCGGGGGCGTGGGCCGCTGGAGCAGACCGTCACGCTGATCGAGGCCGAGGGAGGCCGAGCCGCCGCGCTCACGGTCGACGTGACCGACTCGGAGGCTGTGGCCCGGCTCGTCCGGGAGATCGTCACCCGGTTCGGCCGCCTCGACGTCGCGGTCAACAACGCCGGGATCTTCGCGGGAGGGACCGTCGTGGACATGCCCGAGGAGGACTGGGCACGTGTCCTCCAGGTCAACACGACGGGCGTCTTCCTCGCCCTGAAGCACGAGATCGCCGCGATGCGCGCCCAGGGCTCCGGCGTGATCGTGAACATCGCCTCGAACATCGGGGCGCACATCCGGATGCCCGGGGTGGGCGCCTACGCCGCGTCCAAGGCCGCCGTGAGCGCCCTGACCCGCACGGCCGCGCTGGAGAACATCAGGGCAGGTGTGAGGATCAACGCGGTCAGCCCGGGCGCGCTGGACACGACGATGTCCCTGCGCCCCGGCGAGACCGAGGACGACCGGGCCGCCCGGGTGCGGGAATCGCTGCCGATCGGCCGCGTCGGCGGCCTCGACGAGATCACCGGCACCGTGCTCTGGCTCGCTTCGGACGACGCCGGCTTCGCGGTGGGGCTCGACCTCGTGCTCGACGGCGGCGCCTCAGCCTGACTCCTCTGCCGCGGCGGCGGTCGCGCGGGCGTAGCGGGCGGTGAGGGCGCGCAGGTGGTCCACCAGTTCGGGCGGATCGGTGACCTCGAAGTCGAGGTCGAGCAGGCCGAGGTGGACGGCGAGCGAGTTCAGGGTGTCGGCGCCGGTCGCGAGCACGCAGGTGTGGCCGTCGACGTCCTCCACGACGCCGACGGCGGGGTTGATCCGCGCGGCGACCACCTCGGCGGGAGCGTGGACGAGCACCCGGGCGCGGTGCCGCCAGGCCGCCGCGGACACCCCCCGGGCGACGTACGCCCGCCGCTCCGCCCTCCGGCGGGTCGCGGGGCGGGAAGCGCGGACCGGTGGGAGTACGCGGCGCGATCCGGTCCACCCGGAACGTGCGCCAGTCGTCGCGGTCGACGTCCCAGGCCACGAGATACCATCGGCGGCCCCACGACACGAGCCGGTACGGCTCGGCAACCCGGACGCCGGATGAGCCGTCGTGGCCGCGGTAGTCGAACCGCAGCCGTTCGCGGTCGCGGCAGGCCGCCGCCAGCACGCTCAGCACGGCCGGGTCGACCGCCGGACCCGGCCGGTCGGGCGGCACCGGCTCGGTGTACGCCTGCAGGGCCCCGACCCGGCGGCGCAGGCGTGACGGCAGCACCTGTTCGAGCTTGGCGGCGGCGCGCTCGGCCGCCTCCTCGACGCCCGCCACTCCGGTGGCGGCCCGAAGCCCGATCGCCACGGCCACCGCCTCCTCGTCGTCGAGGAGCAGGGGTGGCATCGCCGCCCCGGCGACCAGCCGGTAGCCGCCGTCCGTGCCGCGGGTGGACTCCACCGGATAGCCGAGATCCCGCAGCCGGTCGACGTCGCGGCGTACCGTCCGCTCGCTCACGCCGAGCCGATCGGCCAGGATCGCGCCGGGCCAGTCGCGTCTGGCCTGGAGCAACGACAGCAGGCGCAGCAGCCGCGCCGAGGTTTCCAGCATGTTCTCAGTCTGGCGGCACTTCAGGACAGAACCTGTCCGGAAGGGTCCGTAATGTCGGCGTCATGAGCGACAACATGTCCCTGATCAGGCCTTTCCGCATCGACGTCCCGCAGGCCGACCTCGACGACCTGAAGGACCGGCTCGGCCGGACCCGCTGGCCCGACGAGATCCCGGGAACCGGATGGGAGTACGGCGTGCCGGTCGCGTACGTGAAGCGGCTGGCCGAGTACTGGCGCGACGGGTACGACTGGCGCGCCCACGAGGCCGAGATCAACCGGTATCCGCAGTTCGTCACGGAGATCGACGGACAGGACATCCACTTCCTGCACGTGCGGTCGCCGCACGAGGGCGCCCTTCCGCTGATCCTCACCCACGGCTGGCCGGGCTCGATCGTGGAGTACCTCAAGGTCATCGAACCGCTGACGAACCCCGAGGATCCGGAGCGGGCGTTCCACCTGGTGATCCCGTCGCTGCCCGGCTTCGGCTTCTCCGGCCCGACGAGGGAGCGGGGCTGGAACCGGTTCCGTACGGCCCGGGGCATGGGCGGAGCTCATGCGCAGGCTCGGCTACGACCGGTACGGCGCGGTGGGCAACGACGGCGGCTCGTTCGTCTCGCCCGAGGTGGGCCGGGTGGACCCCGAGCACGTCGTCGGCGTCCACGTCACGCAGATCTACTCCTTCCCCTCCGGCGACCCGGCGGAGATGGCGAACCTCACCGACGAGGAGCGGAAGGGGCTGGAGGTGCTGCAGTGGTTCTACGAGAACAAGATGTCGTTCAACATGGTCCACTCTCAGCAGCCGCAGACGCTGTCGTACGGGATCTTCGACTCGCCGGCCGGGCTGCTGGGCTGGAACGCCCAGTTGTTCGGTGAGGACGTCGACGACGACTTCATCCTGACCAACACGATGCTCTACTGGGCGACCGGCACCGCCACCTCGGCCACGCGGTTCTACTACGAGGACGCGCACGCCGAGCATCCCAAGGAGCCGACCACGGTTCCGCTCGGCGTGGCGATGTTCGAGGGCGACTTCGTGTCGATGCGCACCTTCGCCGAGCGCGACCACAAGAACATCGTCCACTGGCGGTCCTACGGCTCGGGCGGCCACTACGCCGCTCATCTGCGGCCGGACGTGCTCGCCGCCGACCTGGGCGACTTCTACGCCGCCCTGCGGTGACAGGCCGGGCGCATACCCGCCCCTGACCGATTCCGGGACGACCGGGGTATGTCGCCCGCCGCGCGCGGGGCGGGCATCGGGAATGATGGCCGCATGGGGAGCACATCGGGGCGGACGCGGACGAGAAGGATTCCGCGGGCCGTCCTGGCTCTCCTCGCGGTCGCGGGCGCGGTGCTCCCGGTCACGGCGACTGTGACGGCGGCGCGGGCGGACGACGGGGAGCGGCCGCTGTTCCGGATCCGGGACGAGCGCATCGGCGAGTCGAGCGGCCTCGCGGTCTCGCCCACCCACAAGGACATCGTCTACACGCACAACGACAGCGGCCACGGACCGCAGATCTACGCGATCGGACCGGACGGCCGTACGCGGGCGACCTTCACGATCGGCAACGCCGAGGCCAGGGACTGGGAGGGCATCGCGGCCTCCACCGACCGCGCGACCGGGCGCGGCGTGCTGTGGATCGCCGACATCGGGGACAACCTCGCGGACGGCGGGGGACGCGGCTGGCCGGACGTGTCCGTCTACAAGGTCGTCGAGCCCAGGACGATGGAGGACGCGACGCTGCGGGCCGTCAGGTATCGCTTCCGGTACGCCGACGGCCCCCGCAACGCCGAGGGGGTGATGGTCGATCCCCGCACGGGCCGGTTGTACGTCGTCAGCAAGGAGTTCTCCGGCAGCGTCTACGCCGCCCCCGTGAAGCTGCGCACCGACAAGGTGAACGTCCTGCGCCGGGTGGGGCCCGCGCCCCTCATGGCCACCGACGCGGCGTACGCCCCCGACGGGTCGAGCTTCGTCATCCGTACGTACTTCTCGGCGTCCGTCTACCGCTCGCCCGGCAAGCTGATCGCGCACCTCACGATGCCGCCGCTCAACCAGGCCGAGTCGATCGCGTACACGCGGGACGGCGCGGCCCTGCTCACCGGGAGCGAGGGGAAGGACAGCCCGGTCTACCGGGTGCCGCTGCCCGCCGCAGCCCGGCCGGCTCCCTCGCCCAGTCCGGTCCGGACCTCCGCCCGGCCGCGCGCGGTCAGGGCGTCGAGCGGGGCGACCGCCGGGCGACGGCCTGCTCGCCGTGCCGATGCCGGTGTTATGGGTGACGGCCGCTCTCGGGGCGATCGGGATCATCGCGTTCATCGCCTACCGCACGGGCCGCTGACTACAGTGTCTGTGCAGGGGCGCCCAGCGGGGGCGGCTGCCGTGCCCTGTGCTTGGCAAAAGTGTTGGGGCCTAGCTTGCCATGCAAGCTACGGCCCCAGGGTTTGTCAATCGCTCACTTCGTCTGTGCTGGCATCTCGTACCTGCGCCGGAAGAGTCCGCAGCCGGGATGCGTACACACCTCCGTCTTCATCACTATCGTGGAGGAGCTGAACCTGGCCAGATACCTGACGTCCTTGTGGTTCTTTGGGGCGTCCTGCTGCCCGATCCGAACCCATGCTCCAGGCGGATGGTGACAGCGGCTGTCCGTCTCCACGAGCATGTCCGCGCCCGACGCGGATCTCGCCTTGACCAGATACACCTCCCTGATCGTGGCAAAGGTTGCCGTTCCCGTCTCGCCCTCGCACGGCTGCCCGGGGCGCGGCGTCTCCGCCAGAGGCGGAAGGCTCAGACGTCGGAGCGCGGCTTCGACCTCGTCGCCGTTCTTGTGTTTACGCCGTCGGGAAAGCCACCCAAGGATCGCCAGGAGAACGGCGACGACTGCTCCGTCGAACAGCCAAGCCCTGTTCTCATAAATCCATTGCAGCAACTGCGTCGACCTCTCTTCTCGTCACAAGCCAGGGATCACGGCCATCGGGACATGAAGGGAGGCGCACGCGCAGGCATGGAAAGGCGGCCATCGATGTTGGCCGCGTCCGGGTCCGGGTCCGGGTCCACGGCGGGCACGCTCACCTCATACTCCAGCCAAACGAGACCGCAGCCGGAGTGAGTGCACAGCTTGGCCCTGATCATCAGGCCGGGGGGATCGAGGCGCATGAGGTACCGCTGGAGGCCCTTGTATTTCTTGGGCGCGTTCCCGTGCCGGATTCTCGTCCAGGCTCTGGAGCTGTGGTTACAGCGGTGTGCGGTCGGGACCAGCACATCCCCGTTGCTCCCCGAGCCCGTCTTGGCCAGCCAGGCCTCATGCACTGTGCGCTGGAGACTCGGCGCAGGGCGCGGGTCCTCGGCTGCGCCTGCCCGCAGCTCAGGCTCGGCTTCCGGCCAGCGCCTGTCTGTCCGGGCAGACAGACCGGGGAGCACGCCATGCTGCCGGAGTAGGTCGAGGAGAACCGGCACGCTCCAGACTTCGGGAGGGGACAGCCTGATGATCCGCCGGTCCTTGTGCTGCCGCCGTATCGCCTCCACGATGCGCCAGCCGCTCGTTTCCTCGTGGGTGAGCGCGGTGAGCACGGCACCGCCGAGCTTGAGCGCCCGGTGGAGAGTTTTCTCCCACACGTTCGTTGAGGAGTCGGCCGGGACATCTTCCACGACCAGGTCCACACCGTCGATCGCGACCCGGGCCCGCAGCTCAGGGATATGCCTGGCCAACTCCCCGTTCGCCTGACTTCCCAGCAGGAGCAGGACGCGCTCATGGTCCTCCGTCTTCGGCCGCCACGGGGTCTGCATGGCCATCACGGTCAGCGCGTCCCGCAGGGCGTCCTCCCCCTCGGGCAGGGGGTAGGAGTCGAACTCCTGAATGAGGTCTTCGGGGGGCGCCGTTGCTGTCTCGGCCCGCAGCCGCAACCAGCCGACCCTGCGGGCCGTGTCGTCCTCCATCAGCGCCAGCAGCCACCAGGACGCGGCGGACCCGTCCGGTTCGGATAATCGGATGACGCGCTGAGCTCGGGTCAAAATGGTGAAGACGACGGCGGGGGGCCGTCCCCTTCGCGCGCAGTCGTCGAGGAGCGCCTTGAACGGGTGGCCGGCACCCCGCGCCATGAGGGTGCGGGTGGGCCTCGGGGTAGATCTGTTCGAGCGGTAGGTGCCGAACAGGCGTTTACGCTCGGCTTCGTCCTCGGGAAGCTCCTCCACCGGCACCGGCTTCTCGGCAAGAAGACGGGCCAGTCCGAGATGCGCGGACGTCGGCTCATGGCCCCGGCGATGCCTGGGGCCGGCAACGGCCGTCATCGCCTACCGCCTGTGAAGCAGGCCGAGCGTGAGCGGCAGCGAGAGCAGCTCTTCGAGGGTCATCCGGTCGACGAGCTCGTGCGCCTGTGCGCGCAGCGCCTCGACGGTGGCACTCACCACATCTGCGCCCCCGATCGTCGACGAGTCTGCCAGGGGCGCGCCATTGCGAACGGCCTCCGGGGACGGTTTGTTCTGCCGAGCAGGGTGCGCGAGGTTCGAGGTGTGGTCGCTGTGGCGCACCACGGGGTCCACGACAAGGTTGTGCTCGGTCGCCCAGGAGTTGATGGTGTCGAGCACACGCTGGGTGCGATAGGCGTTCCAAGCGGGCAGACTCGATGGAAGGGCCTTGATGCGTCTGGTGAACTCCTGCAGCGGCCTGTCTCCGCTGAGTGCTTGGGCCAGGAGATCGCGCTCGTGCCCGAGGGAAAGGCCGTTGGTGAACGTCGTCGCCCACTTCGTCTGAGTTGCCATGTCGATCGGCTCGATGGGCACGTATCGCGCACGGTCCGTCCAAGCGAGGTTCTCAGGGGCGTACGGGTCCCTCTGCCTTGAGAGCGCCAGCCCCTGAACCCGGTCGTAGACCCGTTCCAGGCTGGGCGTCCAGTTCATGAACGTCTCCCAGAAGTCCTTGCGGATCTGGACCGAGGCGGATGAAGAGAGCTGGGTCCGGGGCTGTCCGGGAAGCAGGACGTCGACATCGGGCCCCGAGGCGGCGTCTCGCAATTCCACACGGCCGGCCTCATGGGCCGCGTTAAGGAACGCGCGGAAGCTGGCGAAGCCGTAAAGGTTCTCGTCGAACTTCACGCCCCACCGTTCCAGTTGCTGGGTCAGACGAGGCTTGATGCCGGCGGAGCGCGTCGACCGGCCCTCGCGATGCAGGTCGGTGACGACCTCGACGAGGGCGTCGAAGAGCATGCCCCGGGTGACGGGCTGACCGTAACGGAAGTCCAAATGGGTGCTCACGTGACCTCTCCTGGAGCGGCAGCGCAGCAGAAAGCCATAGTGGCTTCCTGACATGCGCGTGCACACCGCCCCGGCAACGAGTGTCGACGATGCACCGGGGAGCGCCTGGCCGAGCCCGGTCGCATCCGCGCGATGCCTACGCGCAGATCACGTGACACCGTCGACATCGCCCATTTGGGTACGCCCCTCAGAGTGTCGAGAGACGGAGGCAATGTCATGTGATGATTTATGAGCGCCAAGCCGAAGCTCAGCTGCTCTCAGTGTGCGTTTGCTGGATCACGATGTCAAGCTGTGCGCCGGGACCCGCGCGCTACCAGACATGGGAAGGGCCGGGGCCGCGGATACGGCGCCCGGCCCGGAGATCGCCGCGAGAGTCAGCCCCGCGCGTAGACGCGGTGGACGAACTCCGCGAGCTTGCTGTCGGGCAACTCCTTGGCCAGGTCGGCCTCGGTGATCATCCCGACGATCCGGTGGTTGTCGATCACCGGCATGCGCTTGATCTGGTGCTCCTCCATCTTGGCCAGGGCTTCCTCGACATTGGCGTTGGCGTCCACCCAGACCAGGCCGCGCGCCAGTTCGCTCGCCGTGGTCTGGTCGAGGTCCTTGCCCTCGGCGACACACTTGATCACGATGTCGCGATCGGTGATGATGCCCTTGAGCCGGTCGTCGTCCCCGCAGATGGGAAGGGCGCCGACGCTCATGTCCCGCATCATCTCCGCAGCCCTGCGCAGGCTCTCGTGCTCGCCGATGCATTCCGCGCCCTCGTGCATGACCTGGCCTGCGGTCTTGCTTACTCCCTCTGTGGTCATGGCTAACCCCCGATTCCCTCTTTTAAGCTGTTATGCCCCGTATGTCCGGAAATAAGAGCGCGGTCACAGCCGGGGTAGGAAGTGCTCGCCGCGCAGGGCGCGTTCCACGAGCGCGATCGACTCGGCCAGCCGTACGAGCCGGGGACCCTCCTGGCGGTAGGCGTCCAGGACCGCCTCGATCGCGTGCGGGGGAAGGTGCTCCTTCAGGTCCACCGCCGCTCCCCGGTATCCCTCCCTGGCCGCCTGGATCGAGGCCGCCACCTGCTGGCGGGCCATCCGGGCGAGCGCGAGCGGATGGCGGCGCAGTACGCCGTACGCGCGGTAGTCCGGGGGCACGGCGTCGAGCAGCCACGACACGGCCGAGACCTCCCAGTCGGGGCTGCCAGGAGGGCGCACCTCCGGTGGCCAGCCGGGTGGCACGTACACGCCGCCATCGTACCGAACACAGGTTCGATCACCGTGGAGCGGCTCCGGCTGCGACAATGTCGGACATGCTGTCGACAACCGCACGGACATGAGGATCGGGATCGTCGGCGCCGGGATCCTCGGTCTGGCCGTGGCCCGGCAGATGGCGCGGGCGGGCGCCGAGGTGACCGTGCTGGAGAAGGAGCCCAGGATCGCCGCCCACCAGACCGGGCACAACAGCGGGGTCGTGCACGCCGGGATCTACTACCAGCCCGGCTCGCTGAAGGCGACCCTCTGCCGGGAGGGCGCCGCCATGCTACGCGAGTACTGCGCCGAGCACGGCCTGCCGTACGACGAGGCGGGCAAGCTCGTCGTGGCCTCCACCCGGGCCGAACTGCCGGGGCTGCGCCGGATCGCCGAGCGGGCCAGGGAGAACGGCGTGCCCGGCATCGCCGAGCTCGACGCGATCGGCCTGCGGGAGGTGGAACCGCACGCGGTCGGGGTCGCCGCCGTCCACTCGCCGCACACCGCGATCACCGACTTCTCCGCGGTCGCGCGCCGCCTCGCCGCGGACGTGGCCGAGGCCGGCGGGTCCGTACGGCTCTCGCGTCCCGTACGCGCGATCAGGCAGACCACCGACGGCGTGGCGGTGGCCGCCGGGCCGGAGAGGCTCACCTTCGACCGGCTGGTCTCCTGTGCCGGCCTCGGCACCGACGAGGTGGCGGACCTGGCGAGAGCGGGCGGCGACGTGCGGATCGTCCCGTTCCGGGGTGAGTACTACCGGCTCGCGAGCCCGGCGCGCGGCCTGGTGAAAGGTCTCATCTATCCCGTCCCGGACCCCCGCTACCCCTTCCTCGGCGTCCACCTGACCCGCAGGATCGACGGGGAGGTCCTGGTCGGGCCCAACGCCGTGCCTGCGCTCGCCCTGGAGGGCTACTCCTGGCGGTCGGCGTCGCTGCGCGACCTGCGGCGGATCGTCGCCTGGCCGGGCGCCCGGCGTATGGCGGCCGAGCACTGGCGCACCGGCCTGCGCGAGGTGTACGGCTCGCTGGCCAAGCGGGCCTTCGTGGCCGCCGCCCGGCGATACGTGCCCGAACTGGCTCCGGCCGACCTCGTACGCGCCGGAGGCGGCGTGCGGGCCCAGGCCGTGGCCCGGGACGGCAGGCTGCTCGACGACTTCGTCATCGACGTGCGCGGGCGGATCGTGCTGGTGCGAAACGCGCCCTCGCCCGCGGCGACGAGCAGCCTGGCGATCGCGCGGCACATCGCTTTAACGGTTCCCTTAACCTCCTAGGTCTAGAGTGCTGCCGCCATGGTCGCTGAATCTCCCGAAGCCCGGTTGCTGATCGTCGAGGACGAGCCGAACATCCTCGAACTGCTCGCGGCCAGCCTCCGGTACGCCGGATTCGAGGTCCACACCGCATCCAACGGCGGCGAGGCGGTCGCCGCGGCCCAGCGGCACCGGCCGGACCTGATCGTGCTCGACGTCATGCTGCCGGACATGGACGGGTTCGACATCGTGCGCAGGCTGCGCGGCGGCGGAACCCACACCCCTGTGGTCTTCCTCACCGCACGGGACGCCACCGAGGACAAGATCCAGGGCCTGACGCTCGGCGGCGACGACTACGTGACCAAGCCCTTCAGCCTCGAGGAGGTCATCGCCCGGATCCGGGCCGTGCTGCGCCGCACCGCCGGAGACCCGATGATCGCCCCGCCGCGGCTGACCTTCGCCGACATCGAACTGGACGAGGAGTCCCACGAGGTCTGGCGCGGCGGCCGGGCCGTGCCCCTGTCGCCGACGGAGTTCAAGCTGCTGCGTTACTTCATGTGCAACGCAGGCCGGGTGCTGTCGAAGGCCCAGATCCTCGACCACGTGTGGGACTACGACTTCCGCGGCGACGCCGGCATCGTCGAGTCGTACGTGTCGGTGCTGCGCCGCAAGCTCGACAACGCCCATTCCCGGCATCACCCCCGGCTCATCCACACGCTGCGCGGCGTCGGCTACGTCATGCGGACACCTCCCAGCGGCGCCTGAGCGGTGTCGGGGCGCACGCCGCTGCGGATCCGGCTCAGCGCGGCCATGCTCGCGCTGGTGGCGGTCGCCCTCGCGGTCATCGGCGTGGGCAGCGTCTCGGTGCTGCGCGACTACCTGGTCAGCCGGGTGGACATGCAGGTCGGCATGCTGGCGCACGAGACCGAGAAACGCCTCGACCGGGGTCCGGGGGCGTTCGTACGGCTCAGGGTGCCGCCCGAGGGCCGGGTGGAGATCCGCGACACCGGGGGCAGGACGCTGCTCGCCCAGGCGGGCATGGGTGTGGAGAGCCTTCCTGGCCCCGGCACCGTGACCTCCCAGAACCCGGTGACGGTGCCGGCGGTGTCGGGCGACGGCCTGTGGCGGGCCCGGGTGGTGCCCGTCGAGGGCTTCGGCACGGTCGTCGTCGCGATGGACATGGCCTCGGTCGGGCAGATCACCACACGGCTCGCCCTCATCGAGGCGCTGGTCGGCGGCGCCCTGATGGTCCTGCTCGCCGTCGTCGGCGTCGTGATCGTACGGCGCAGCCTGCGGCCCCTGGCGGAGATCGAGGCGACCGCCGAGGCCATCGCCCGGGGGCACCTCGGCAGCCGGATCCCCGATCGCGACCCGCGCACCGAGGTCGGGCGGCTCGCCCGTGCGCTGAACGGCATGCTCACCCAGATCGAGGCGGCGTTCCAGGCCCGGGCCGCCTCCGAGGCCGCGGCCAGGGAGTCGGAGGCGCGCATGCGCCGCTTCGTGGCCGACGCCTCGCACGAACTGCGCACGCCGCTTACCTCGATCAGGGGGTTCGCCGAGTTCCACCGTCAGGTGCCGGACGCCGACACCACCCGGCTGATGTCGCGCATCGAGAGCGAGGCCGCCCGCATGGGCCTGCTGGTGGACGACCTCCTGCTGCTCGCCCGGCTCGACCAGCAGCGCCCGCTGCGCATGCAGCCCGTGGACCTGCTGGCCCTGGCGGCCGACGCGGTCCACGATGCCAGGACCCTCTGCCCCGACCGCGACGTCTCGCTGGTGGTCGAGGGGGACGCGGCGTTGATCGTCTCGGGCGACGAGGTGCGGCTGAGGCAGGTCGTGGGCAACCTGATGAGCAACGCCACGACCCACACGCCCAAGGGAACCCCGGTCACCGTACGCGTCGGCAGCCTGGACGGCACGGCGTTCATCGAGGTGGCCGACAAGGGGCCAGGCCTCACTCCCGAGCAGGCCGCCCGGGTCTTCGAGCGCTTCTACCGCGCCGACCCCTCCCGTACGCGGCCGTCCGGCGGCAGCGGCCTGGGGCTCGCGATCGTGGAGTCCCTCGTCCGGGCCCACGGTGGCAAGGTCGGTGTGGAGACGGCCCCCGGCGCCGGCGCCGCCTTCCGCGTCACCCTCCCCCTCGCCCCCGAAGCCCGCACCTGAGCGCTATTTCCGTTGACGCACGCGTCCCCAAGAGTGGAGGTTTAGGGGCGGGAGGTATCTGTGGCGATTTCCAGGAAGGGCTCACGGCTCATCACAGTTGACGGCGTCGCCTACCGGTGGCGGATCCGCCACAAGCCCACCTACGGCCAGGCGATCGGTGAGGGGACGCTGACCTTTCCGGTCGAGCCGGCGGAAGGGCCCGGCCGGGTGCTCCTGGTGTCGCTTCCCTTCTCCCGGCCGGACGCCTGGGTGGGAGAGCGGACGATGGCCGTACGACCGGCGCTCGTGGCGGCGGTCATCCGCATGGCCCTGAAACGCGGCTGGGACCCCTGGCAGGCGGGCCGTGCCTTCGACCTCGACGTCACCGAGGACGATCTCACGGAAATGCTGGGTGGCCCGCCCGTCTATCAGGTCCCCTCCCCTCGCTGGTGACCGCTCCCGGCCCCGATCGTCCGCTGCCGGGGCCGAAACGGAGGCAGCCAGATCGGATCGTCACGGAAAGTGGCGATGGCAATGCGCAACGTCCTCAAGGTCAATAGCATCGATGTTATGTATCGAGGCGGCGCACACCGTGGATGAGGAAGAAGAAGCGGTATGAGCGAGCAGGAGAGCTGGCGGGAGCTCCGGGATCGCCGGATGAGTGAGCCCGGCGCGGTTGAAGCCTACGAGGCCGCACGTCTCGCTTTCGAACTGGGAAAGACGGTCCGGGCGATGCGGGAGACGCGTGGCTGGAGCCAGAGTGATCTGGCTCGTTTCGCCGGCATGACCCAGTCAGCGGTGGCGCGGTTCGAGGCCGGAGGGACGGTGCCCACCCTGCCGGTCATCGAGCGCCTGGCGAGCGCTCTGGACGCGGAAGTCGAGGTCCGCCTGACACCCCGGGCTCCCGCGGCGTGACCAGGCACTCGCTGGAGGCTCCGAGCGCTTCTACCGCGCCGATTCCTCCCGTACGCGGCCGTCCGGCGGCAGCGGGCTCGGGCCTCGTGGAGTCCCTCGTCCGGGCCCACGGTGGCAAGGTCGGCGTGGAGTCGGCACCCGGAGTCGGCGCCGCTTCCGCGTCACCCTCCCCCTCGCCCCAGAGGTCCCCAACTGACCGGCGTGCGGCGAACTCACGGGCTCCAGCTCACCGCTTTCGATCGAAGTCAGGAAAGCGGCCTCTGCCAAGGCACCCCGATCCTTCTCTACGAGCCGGCACACTTCCACGACCACTGTCACGGGAACCAACAGCGGCCCCGGGGCGGTCTGTAGAAGATCGGCGCACCGCGGGTGGTCCTTGTCGTCGGCGTCGAGCGCCGCGACCGGGGGGCCCGTATCGAGAAGGATCGTCACATCGGACGATTCAACCCCTCGCGAAGCACCTCTTCATGGCGTTCCGCCAGATCGCCGACTCCCGACCTCATCGCTCCGATGAACGACAGCCGCCGCCGGCCCTCTTGCTCCGCATCTGACCTGTCTGTGCTCTCGTTGGCCTTGACCAGCCGGAGCACGACCGCATGCAGATCGCGGACCTGCTCGGGCCGCAGCCTGTCCACCAGAGCGTGCTGCCATCCACGAACCAGGTTCACGCGCACCGCTTCGGGCGACTCCGCTCCGCCGGGTGGGCTGTCCACTACAACATTCCGTTCATGCGATTCTCTCCTGCGCCGGACGAACGGCCGTCCTCGTCCACAGGCGTGTCGCCGGCAAACGGGGGGCCGTGAGCCTGAGGTCAGCGGGCGGTGGGGAAGCCTTCGTCGGGGAAGGCGGTGGAAGCGGCGGGCAGGACGACCTGGTCGCCTTCGGAGAGGCCGCCCGTGATCTCCACGTAGCTGTCGCCGCGTACGCCGACCTTGACCGTACGGCGCGACTGCGTCCCGCCGTCGGCCACCGTGACCACGGCCGTGCCGTCACCCTGAGCGCGTACGGCCCGTGAGGGCACGTAGAGCGCGTCGGCAGCCTCGCCGGTCGTCACCCGTACGGTGGCGCTCTGTCCCAGCAGCAGGCGGGCGGGGCGGCTGTTCAGGACGATCGTCACGCCGTAACGGACCAGGCGGTTGCTGGTGGTCGCGGTCGGGTCGATGTGGGCGACCGTTCCGGGGTACTCCTGCCCCGGTTGCGTGGGCAGCGTCACGGTGGCGGCCTGACCGACTTTCAGGAAGCGGATGTCCGACTCGGTGAACAGCGCCTGCACCTGCAGGTCGTCGAGGTCGCCGAGGGTGATGAAGGTCCCCGAGGTGTAACGGGAGCCGGTGGTCCCCGCGACGGAGAGGATCGTGCCGTCCGCCGGAGCCTTGATCCTCACACCGGCGAGCGCCTCCTTGGCCTCGGCCAGTTCGGTCGTCGCCTGGCTGACCTGCGCCTCGGCCTGTGCCTCGGTGAGCCGGGCGCCGCCCCCCTGGCCGCCTTGACCACCCTGGCCGCTCTGTCCTGCCTGGCCTCCCTGTCCTGCCTGGCCGCCGCCGAAGCCCGCACGTCCCTGCGCGCCGCCGCCCTGCCCTTGTCCGCTCCGTCCCTGCGAGCCCTGCCCCTGCGAGTTCTGGCCGCCCTGGCCGGGTGCGCAGGCGGAGGAGGAGCCGCTGGGGGAGGGGCTCGGCTTCGTGGACGGCTGCTGTGCCGGCGCCGTGGGCAGGATCGAGACGCTCACCTCGGGATTCGGCGCGGTCGCGCCGCCGTCCGTGGGGGCCGGACGGTGCGTCCTGGACGGTTTCGGGTGGGGATGCGGGCGAGGCGTGGCCGTGGGCGCCGGACTCGGTTCGGGCTTGGCGCCGCCGTGGTCACCGCCCCGGTACGCCACGAGCGTGATGCTCGCCGCGCTCGCGCCGTTGTTCGCCGCGGCGGCGGGGCGGCTCGACGGCCGGGTGGTCGCGGAAGGCCGTGACGAGGGCTGCGAGGAGGGGCGCGTGGACGCCTGCCCGGAAGGCCGGACGGAGGGGGTCGGGCACGAGACCGCGCCGCCGCTCCCGGAACCGCCCGGGCTTCCCGCGCTGGAACCGCCTGCGCTTCCTGCCCCGGCTCCCGAGCCGGTTCCGCCGCCGGACGTGCGGACGCCAGAGCCACCCGCACTCGGCGCGGCGGCTCCGCTCGTGGTGGCCGTGCCGTTCTCGACGTCGTCGAGGGTCTCCTGAGCGGCGGCGAGGGCGGCCTTGGCGGCCTCGTAGTTCTCCTTGGCGATGGTGTCGTCGATCCGGGCGAGGACCTTGCCGCGGCGGACCTTCTGGCCCACCTTGACGAAGACCTTCTCGACGGTGCCCTCCGCTCCGAACGCGAGATCGCGCACGCCGGTGTCGACCGTGTTGCCGGCGGCGGAGACGTATGACGTGACCGTGCCCCGCCTGACCGAGGCGAGCGCCATCCGGTCGGCCGCGGAGGTGTCGCCGCCACCGGCGGAGATCACGGCGACGCTCGCGATGACGATCCCCGCCAGCGCGAGCCCTCCAGCCCGAAGTGGAGTGCTCGATCTCGTGACTCCTCCGTCCCCTGAAGAGGACGGCTTCTCGCTTTCCCCGGCTGAGGTAGCCGGAGTAGGCGACGGCCAAGCCCTGCCCGATGCCCTCTGGGCACGCGAAGACGGCATCAGGGAAGCGAATCCCCTGCCGGATGAATCCGGCAGTCTCTCGCTAAATCTCATGGCGGACATCCTGCTGACGCCACGTGACCGGTGGCTTGGCCGTACCTGAGAGTTGTCTGTGGATGCGCACCTTGATGCGGACTGTCAGCAAACCCTCAGCATCGACCTAGGTTGCCCGAAGCGGGGTTTGCCATGGTTCGACGTCGTGAAGCTGTCGACGAAGCGCAGGACGCTGATCATCAACGGTGTCCTGGTGGTACTGCTGCTCGGCGGGATCGCGGCGGCCTGGGCGTCCGTGGGAGGCGACTCCTCAGGAGACGGCGCCGCGCCGCTGACGACCCGGGTGACCCGCGGGACCGTGCTCGCCTCGGTATCGGCCTCCGGTTCCGTCGAGAGCGCCAGGACGCGCGCCCTCGATTTCGCTGCGAACGGCACCGTCGAGTCCGTACTGGTCGAGAGCGGCGACAAGGTCAGGAAGGGACAGGTGCTCGCGCGCATCGACGACACGGCCGCCCGGGAGAGCCTTGAGGCGGCCCGGGCGAGCCTGGACGCCGCCGAGGAGGCGGACACCTCGACGGCGTCGGGCTACTCGCAGTACATCAGTGCGAGGAACGCCTACCGGTCGGCCAAGCGGACGCTGGCGGGCACGGTGATCAAGGCGCCCTTCGCCGGGGTCGTCACGGCGGTCAACGGAGCCGTGGGCGGCTCCTCGGGCGCGTCCGGCGGGTCCGGTGGATCCGGCGGGTCCTCGCAGGGCGGCCAGGGGCAGTCGCAGAGCGGTTCCGCGGGGTCGAGCGGATCCAGCGGGTCCGGCGGCTTCATCGAGATCGCCGACCCCGCCCGCCTGCGGATCGTGGGGAACTTCACCGAGGCCGACGTCAGCAGGATCAAGGTCGGTCAGGCGGCGACGGTGTCGTTCGACGCCCTCGCCGGGGTCACCGCCGCCGGCAAGGTGACGGTGGTCGACCCGCAGCCGCAGACGAACAACAACGTCGTCCAGTACGCCGTGACGATCTCGCTGACCGACGTGCCCTCCACCGTACGGCTCGGCCAGACGGCCACGGTCCAGGTGACCGTGGGCACGGCGGACGATGTGCTCACGGTGGCGTCCTCCGCGGTCACCACGGCGGGCGGCCAGACCACGGTGACCGTGCTGGAGAACGGCAAGCAGGTCGTGAAGCGGGTGGAGGTCGGCCTGAAGGGCGACACCACCACCGAGATCAAGTCGGGACTCCAGGAAGGCGACCAGGTGGTGCGGCCCCAGGCATCGACGACCGGCGGAGGCGGCGGCATCCAGTTCCCCGGCGGCGGAGGCGGGTTCGGCCGCGGCTTCGGCGGCGGCGGTGGCGGTGGCGGCGGAGGCAACCGATGAGGGCCGGCCCGCCGCCGGTGCTCGACCGCCCTGTGCTCGACCCCCCTGTGCTCGATCTGGGCCACGTCACCAAGGTGTACGGCGAGGGCGAGACCGCGGTGCGCGCGCTGCGCGGCGTGTCGCTCAGGGTGGAGCGCGGCGACTACGTGGCGATCATGGGTGCCTCCGGCTCCGGCAAGTCCACGCTGATGAACATCATCGGCTGCCTCGACGTCCCGTCCGGGGGGACCTACCACCTCGACGGCACCGACGTCGGCGGGCTCGACGAGCGGCGGCTGGCCGTCGTCCGCAACCGCAAACTCGGCTTCGTCTTCCAATCGTTCAACCTCATCCCCCGGATGAGCGCGCTCGCCAACGTCGAGCTTCCCCTGGCATATGGCGGGGTCAAGGCCGCGGAGCGCGCCGCAGGGCGCTGGCCGCGCTCGACCGGTCGGGCTCGCCGAGCGCGTCCACCATCAGCCCAACGAGCTGTCCGGCGGCCAGCAGCAGCGGGTGGCGGTGGCCCGCGCGCTCGTCACCGCGCCGACCCTGCTGCTGGCGACGAGCCCACGGGCGCTCTCGACAGCAAGTCCAGCGAGGACGTCATGAACATCTTCGACCGTCTCAGCGCGAGCGGCCGGACCCTGGTCGTCATCACGCACGAGGAGGAGGTCGCCGCGCATGCCAAACGGGTCGTCCGCCTCATGGACGGCCAGATCGTGGAGGACGTGCGCACCACGCCGGTCGACGGGCTGCCCCCGCGGCTCGCGGAGGTGGCCTCGTGAACGCCGCGGAGGTCCTGCGTTTCGCGCTGCGCGGCCTGGCCGCCAACAAGATGCGCAGCGCGCTCACCATGCTCGGCATCCTGATCGGCGTCGCCGCGGTGATCCTGCTGGTCGCGGTCGGCGAGGGGTCATCGCAGCAGATCCAGCAGAACATCCAGCGGCTCGGCGCCAATTCGCTGACGGTCACGCCGTCCACCTCGGGCGGGCGGGGGGCGGCCCGGGCGGCGGGTCGCCCGCGGTTGG